>NZ_JAXOFN010000020.1:0-129835 GCF_034420155.1 Massilia luteola | reverse complement strand
CAAGGCTGGCCCATCGCACCTGCGCAAGCTGCTTTACATGCCAGCCGTCGTGGCCCGGCGCTTCAATCCTCACATCAAATCCTTCAGCGAGCGCTTGCTCGCTAAAGGCAAGTCCAAGATGGCCGTGATAGGTGCCTGCATGCGCAAGCTGGCCCACCTGTGCTTTGGTGTTGTGCACTCAGGCAGGCCATATGACCCGAATTACGCCATGTGAGGCTTGACGCGCAAGACGGTATCTACGGTCATTCGTATGCCACCAGCCGCCGCTGCTCGTCCGCGCTGAACATGCGGCTGCGCAGCGCCGCCACTGCCGCGTCGTCTTGCAGCCCGCGGCGCGCGGCGAGATACGTGTCGATCCGCCGCTTCCACTCGGCCTCTTCGCGGTCCACGGCGGCCAGGCGTCCGGCCGCATCCGCACCGAAGGCATCGGCGCGCAGGCGGAAGATGTCGTCGTCGCCGGCACCGCTTGCGCGCAGCCGTTCGGCTTGCTCCTGCACGTGCACGATCTTCAACGGGGCCTCGCGCGCGGCGCGCAGGTCGGCCGGCAGGCCGGCGTCCAGCGCCGCCAGGCGTTCCCGTTTCTGCTGCGCCGTCAGCGTGCGGTCTTCGCGGATCTCCATGCGCGCCAGCGCGTCGGCATTGGCGGCGTCCTCGCGGCCGAAGATCGCGGCGATCTCGCGCTGGCTGAAATACTGCGCGCGCAGCCCGTGCAACGCCGCCAGCCGGCGCTTCAGCGCGGCGGTGTCCAGGCCGGACAACTTCGCATCGGTTTCCAGCGCCGCCATCGCCTGCCGGTACTCGATGTAGCGCGTCAGCACGCGCTTGGCGGCGGCGGCGGCGGGCGGCCGCAGGGTGCGGTCCAGTTCACGCTCGATTTCCGCGCGCACGGCGGCGGGCGATTTCTCGCCCACGGTGCTCAGGTAGTAGTCGAACAGTTCGATCAGCTGGGCGTCGGCGACGACGCTGTCGTCCGGCGCCACGCGCACGGCGCCGTCCGGCCGCGTGCCCCGCAGCGACGGCGCGAACGGCTGCGCGGCCGGCGCCACGGTCACGACCTGCGCGGCGGGCGCCGGCAGCGTAGGCCGCCCCGCCAGCGCGGCCAGCCACAACATGCCGGCCGCGCCCAGCGCGATGACGATGGTCGGATTCCGGCTCACAGGCCCATCTCGCGCAGGCGGTTCGCGTGCTGGCGGTACAGCGTGACGGGATTGGTCTCGAACAGGTTTACGAGGCCCGCCACCTGGTTCACTTCGTCCAGGTGGTTCATGCCGTAGTCGTCGCGGATCACGCGTCCGAGGTGGCTGGAGCAGCTGCCGACGAGACCATCGTTTTTCTGGCCGAGGAAGGCCAGCGACACGAGGCTGAGCGGCGCGTCGAGCGGGTCGATGAGATTCGTGAACGGCTGCGCGCCGCTCCACGAAAAATAGTAGACGCCGCGGGCCTGGTACGCGCCTTCGCCGCACGCCGTGGCCGGCACGCCCTCGGGATGCGCGGCGTTGAACCTCGCGGCGCCCGCCGTCGTCATCGAGTCGAGCGCCGCCGTCGACACCTGGGTGCTGCTGTCGCCGGACAGGAAGGCGATGGTGCCCGCAACGCCGTTCACGATCGAGCCGAGCACCGCTTCCGAGAACGATCCCGGTGCGGCCACGCCGCGCAGGATGTCGGCCACCGGGGTGCCCTTGTTGACGCCGCCCACGCTCGTCACGGATGCGACCAGCCCAGGCGCCACCGACGCGACGTAGCGCACCGTCGGCCCGCCGTGGCTGTGGCCGATCAGGTTGACTTTTTGGGCGCCCGTCGCGGCCAGCACCTGCTTGACGTAGGTGAGCAGCTGTTCGCCGCGCACCTCGGTACTGTTGGCGGCGCTCACCTGGGCGACGTAGACCTGGGCGCCGTCGCGGCGCAGGGCGTCGGCGATGCCGAACCAGTAATCGTAGGGGCCGATGCTGTCCCAGCCGAGGAACCCGTGCACGAGCACGATCGGATATCGGGTCTGGGTATAGCCGGCGGCGGACGCGGACAGCGGCAGGAACGACAGGGCGAACAAGAGCGCGGCCAGCATGTTGGCGAAGCGTTTCATCGGTTGGTCTCCTTTATGATGGGGTCGATACGGCTGAGCCAGAGTACGTACAAGCGCAAAACGCAACAAGGCATGCACGGCCGCGCGACGCGTCGTGGCTTGCCGAATCAGGCGAATGTCCCAATAATCCATGCATCGTTAGGGAGAAAAACCACACCATGGACATGAAACGCATCAACGCGGGCAAGCTGCGCGCCATCGGTTACGACGCGCGCGAGCGCATCCTGCGCGTGGAGTTCGACGACGGTAGCGCGATCGATTACGCGGGCGTCGGCAGCGAGGTCTGGCGCCGGTTCTCGACGTCGGGCGCGGCCTGGAGTTTTTATCGCGACAATATCGAGGAAGAGTTCGCGGGCACGCGCGGGCGCGCGGCGGTGGCCAGCAAAAGGGCGGACCTGGATACGTTGTTCAGGCAGCCCGACGACGAGTAGGATGGGCACGGTGTTCCCACCCTACCGCCCTTTTCAACGGTAACAAAAGAATACCGTTTCGCGTGACCATAAAAAAACGCCGCCCCGGTTTCCCGGCGCGGCGTCAACTCTGCTTTGATCAGTGTAACCGATCAAGCGCCCGAACGGTCAGGCAGATTCCTTCAACTGCTCAAGAATCGCCGGATTTTCCAGCGTCGAGATATCCTGGGTGATGTTCTCGCCCTTGGCCAGCACGCGCAGCAGGCGGCGCATGATCTTGCCGGAGCGCGTCTTGGGCAGGTTGTCGCCGAAGCGGATTTCCTTCGGCTTGGCGATCGGACCGATCTCCTTGCCGACCCAGTTGCGCAGCTCGGCCGCCAGCTTCTTCGCTTCCTCGCCGGTCGGACGCGCCTGTTTCAGCACGACGAACGCGCAGATCGCCTCACCGGTCGTGTCGTCCGGCTTGCCGACGACGGCCGCTTCCGCGACGATCGGGTGCGCCACGAGCGCGGACTCGATTTCCATCGTGCCCATGCGGTGGCCCGACACGTTCAGCACGTCGTCGATGCGGCCCGTGATGGTGAAGTAGCCCGTGTCCTTGTTGCGGATCGCGCCGTCGCCGGCGAGGTAGTACCGGCCGCCCAACTCGTCCGGGTAATAAGCGCTGCGGAAGCGGTCCGGGTTGTTCCAGATGGTGCGGATCATCGACGGCCACGGACGCTTCACCACGAGGATGCCGCCCTGCCCGTTCGGCACGTCGTGGCCGGCTTCGTCGACGATCGCGGCCATGATGCCCGGCAGCGGCAAGGTGCAGGAACCCGGCACCATCGGCGTCGCGCCCGGCAGCGGCGTGATCATGTGGCCGCCCGTCTCGGTCTGCCAGAAGGTGTCCACGACCGGGCAGCGCTCGCCGCCGATCTGCGTGTAGTACCACATCCACGCTTCCGGGTTGATCGGCTCGCCCACGGTGCCCAGCAGGCGCAGGCTGGACAGGTCGTAGTTCTTCGGATGCACCTTCTCGTCCGTGTTCGAGGCCTTGATCAGCGAACGGATCGCGGTCGGCGCCGTGTAGAAGATGCTGACCTTGTGCTTGGCGATCGTGTCCCAGAAGCGGCCCGCGTTCGGGAACGTCGGCACGCCCTCGAAGACGATCTGCGTGGCGCCGACGGCCGTCGGGCCGTAGCAGATGTACGTGTGGCCGGTCACCCAACCGATATCGGCTGTGCACCAGTAGACGTCGTCCGGCTTGATGTCGAAGGTCCACTTCATCGTCAGTGCGGCCCACAGCAGGTAGCCGCCGGTCGAGTGCTGGACGCCCTTCGGCGTGCCGGTCGAGCCGGACGTGTAGAGGATGAACAGCGGGTGTTCGGCATCGACCCACTCCGGCTCGCACTGGCCGCTCTGGCCATCGACGAGGTCGTGCAGCCACAGGTCGCGGCCCTGCTGGAAGTTGATGTTGCCGCCGGTGCGCTTATAGACGATGACGTCGCGGATCGTGTCGCAGCCGCCGAGCGCCAGCGCCTCGTCGACGATGGCTTTCAGCGGCAGCGGCTTACCGCCGCGCAGCTGCTCGTCGGCCGTGATGACGGCGACGGCGCCCGCGTCGATGATGCGCTCCTGCAGCGACTTCGCCGAGAAGCCGCCGAACACGACGGAGTGCGTCGCGCCGATGCGCGCGCAGGCCTGCATGGCGGCCACGCCTTCGATCGACATCGACATGTAGATGATGACGCGGTCGCCCTTCTTGATGCCGCGCGACTTGAGGCCGTTGGCGAATTTGCACACGCGCTCGTGGAGTTCGCGATACGTGGCGCGGGTGACCTTGCCGTCGTCGGCTTCGAAGATGATCGCGCTCTTGTCGCCGTTGCCGTTCTCGATGTTGCGGTCGAGGCAGTTGTACGATGCGTTCAGCTGGCCGTCCGCGTACCATTTGTAGAACGGCGCATCCGATTCGTCGAGGGTCTGGGTGAAGGGCTTGTGCCAGGCGATGTTTTCGCGCGCCAGGCGGGCCCAGAAGCCTTCGTAGTCGCTGGCGGCTTCGTCGCACAGCTTCCGGTATGCATCCATGCCGGAGATGGCGGCATCGGCTGCGAATTGTGCGGGCGGCTGGAACACGCGATGTTCCTGCAGTCCCTGATGTTGGGTCTCGTTCTCGGCCATACTAGTCTCCATTAGTAGTAGTAATTTTGCCTCATACCTTAGGCGCGCTCGCTTACTGAGCCCTTACAGGCCATCGCACCGCGCGCCGACCAGCATCCCTCGTGGCATTCTACCAACCTTCGGCCGACGATGAAGCCAAGCCAGCAACGCGCGACGGGTGTAGAATGTTGAGCTGTCCTGACCGCCGCCGCTTTGGAAAGCCCGCCTCGATGCTCGATTCACAACCCTCGTCCAGCGCAAGGAAACGCAGCGCCATCGCCAGTTTCATGTTCGCCAGCCGCTGGCTGCAACTGCCCCTTTACCTGGGCCTGATCCTCGCGCAGTGCGTGTACGTGTTCCATTTCTGGGTCGAACTCAAAGACCTCGTGCTCGCCGCGCTCGGCAACGACGCCGCGCTGCAGCACATCTTCCAGGCCGTGGCCGTGCCGGGCGCACCGCTGCCGGACAAGTTGAACGAAACGACGATCATGCTCGTCGTGCTCGGCCTGATCGACGTCGTCATGATCTCGAACTTGCTGATCATGGTGATCGTCGGCGGCTACGAGACGTTCGTGTCGCGCATGTATCTGGAAGACCATCCGGACCAGCCGGAATGGCTGTCGCACGTGAACGCGTCCGTGCTGAAGACCAAGCTGGCGATGGCCATCATCGGCATCTCGTCGATCCACCTGCTCAAGACGTTCATCAACGCCCAATCCTACGACGCGAAGACGATCATCGCGCAGACCTGCATCCATGTCGTGTTCCTGCTGTCGGCGATGGCGATCGCGTACACCGACCGGATCATGATGAACACCCAGCACCAAGCACACTGATACAACGTAATTCCAGACCCCCACAGCGAGAATCACATGACTGTCATTAAACAGGACGACCTGATCGAATCGGTCGCCGCCGCGCTCCAGTACATCAGCTACTACCACCCCGCCGACTACATCCAGCACCTCGCGCGCGCCTACGAGGCCGAGCAGAGCCCCGCCGCCAAGGACGCCATCGCGCAGATCCTCACCAACTCGCGCATGTGCGCGGAAGGCAAGCGCCCGATCTGCCAGGACACCGGCATCGTCAACGTGTTCCTCAAGATCGGCATGAACGTGCGCTTCGAAGGCTTCGGCAGCGGCTCGATCACGGACGCCGTCAACGAAGGCGTGCGCCGCGCGTACAACTTCGCCGACAACAAGCTGCGCGCCTCGATCGTCGCCGACCCGCACTTCGAGCGCAAGAACACGAAGGACAACACCCCGGCCGTCGTCCACATGGAACTGGTCCCGGGCGACACGGTCGACGTGATGGTCGCGGCCAAAGGCGGCGGCTCGGAAAACAAGACCAAGTTCGTCATGCTGAACCCCTCCGACTCGCTGGTCGACTGGGTGCTCAAGACCGTCCCGCTGATGGGCGCCGGCTGGTGCCCGCCGGGCATGCTGGGCATCGGCATCGGCGGCTCCGCCGAGAAGGCCATGCTGATGGCCAAGGAGTCGCTGATGGAAGACATCGACATGTACGAGCTGAAAGCACGCGGCCCGCAGAACAAGCTGGAAGAGCTGCGCATCGAACTGTGCGACAAGATCAACGCGCTGGGCATCGGCGCACAAGGCCTGGGCGGCCTGACGACCGTGCTGGACGTGAAGATCAATATGTACCCGACGCACGCGGCGTCGAAGCCCGTCGCGATGATCCCGAACTGCGCCGCCACGCGCCACGCGCACTTCGTGCTGGACGGCTCGGGCCCGTCGTACATCGAACCGCCGGCGCTGTCGACCTGGCCGGACGTGAACTGGACCCCGGACACGCAGAAGAGCAAGAGCGTCAACCTCGACACGCTGACGAAGGAAGAAGTCGCATCGTGGCAGCCGGGCCAGACGCTGCTCCTGAACGGCAAGATGCTGACCGGCCGCGACGCCGCGCACAAGCGCATCCAGGACATGCTGGCGAAAGGCGAACCGCTGCCGGTGGACTTCACGAACCGCGTGATCTACTACGTCGGCCCGGTCGATCCGGTGCGCGACGAAGTCGTGGGACCGGCCGGCCCGACGACGGCGACCCGCATGGACAAGTTCACCGACATGATGCTCGAGAAGACGGGCCTGATCGCGATGATCGGCAAGGCCGAACGCGGCCCGGTCGCGATCGAGTCGATCAAGAACCACAAGTCGGCGTACCTGATGGCAGTCGGCGGTTCGGCCTACCTCGTGTCGAAGGCGATCAAGTCGGCGAAGGTCGTCGGCTTCGAAGACCTGGGCATGGAAGCGATCTACGAGTTCGAGGTCAAGGACATGCCGGTGACCGTGGCCGTCGACTCGACGGGTACGTCGGTGCACGAAACCGGTCCAAAGGAATGGGCGGCGAAGATCGAGTCGCTGAAGGGCATTCCGGTCGCAACGGTTTAACCTCGTTTGAAATTGGGCCCCTGCCTGCGCAGGGACCCAAGTTTTGTCCGCGTAACCACAACGCCTCCTGCCGGGTTACCATCTCCCCATGAACACCCAAGCACACGCCGAAGACGCCCCCGTCGGCATCTTCGATTCCGGCCTCGGCGGCCTCTCGATTCTGCGCCACGTGCGCGCGCAACTCCCGCACGAACACCTGTTCTACGTGGCCGACACCGGCTTCGCCCCGTACGGCGACAAGCCCGAACACGTCGTCGCCGAACGCTCGCTGGCGGTGGCCCGCTTCCTCGTCGAACGCGGCGCCAAGGCCATCGTCGTCGCCTGCAACACGGCGACCATCTCCGCCGTAAAGCTGATGCGCGAGAGCTTCCCGGCCATGCCCATCGTCGGCGTGGAACCGGGCCTGAAGCCCGCGGCGGCGATCACGCGCAGCGGCAAGGTGGGCGTGCTGGCCACGGAGCGCACGCTGGCCGGCGCCAAGTTCCTGCAGCTGCGCGACCAGATCACGGAAGCCACGGGCGCGCAGTTCCTGCTGCAACCGTGCCGCGGCCTCGTCGACAAGATCGAACTCGGCGACCCGGAAGGCACGCTGCAACTGCTGCACCGCTACGTGACGCCGCTGCTCGATGCAGGCGCCGACACGCTCGTCCTGGGCTGCACACACTACCCGCTCGTGCAGGCGGCGATCGAGGAGGTGATCGCGTCGACGGGCGCACGCGACATCGCACTCATCGACACCGGGGAAGCGGTGGCGCGCCAGCTGGTGCGGCTGCTGGATGCCGGCCTTCTGCTGCGTCCCGCACAGTCCGACGCGCCCGCGCGGCTGGACGCGTACACGAGCGCCAGCGCCACCGCGCTGTCCGCCGCGTTCAACGGCCTGATCGGCATCGATCCGCCGGTGCGGGAAGCGACGTTCGGGGCGGCGTAGGCGGGCGGCGCACTGCTGGGCCAATTCGATTTGCCAGATTGCGAATGACGCTATATAATCTCGTTCTGTCTCGGCAGCAACGAGACGGCAAGTAAGACAGTGGTGGCTGTAGCTCAGTTGGTAGAGTCCAGGATTGTGATTCCTGTTGTCGTGGGTTCGAGTCCCATCAGCCACCCCAAGAATTCAAAAAAGCCGCGAGTGCAAGCTTCGCGGCTTTTTTCGTTCGCATCCCTGCTAAGGCTGCACCGGAATTCGAACCCCATCGATAGGGAGCGGAACACGATTCGCCTCTTTCACCTCCGGCATCGGACCCGCACCGCTGACATAGGTATAGATTGCGAATTGAGCAGCGATCTCGGGACCATGGCGGGAAAAGGCCAGCCGCATCTCGGACGGCATCAGATCGACGAATGCCGGCAATCCCCGCTCGGCGAATTCAATCTTTTCGAGCCGCCCCTTATTGACGCGTACGGCAACGCCTCTTGGGTAACCCGCCCCGAGAAACTCACCGACGAGAACCAAAACCTTCTCTTCTTTACCGACGCATTTGGCTCTGACTTCCGAGCCACGCGAGGCATTATCCTCGTCGCCAAATATTAGCTGCGGCCGGTGTTCGGATGACATCTTCAATGAGATTATCCGCGAATCCGCGATCGACTGCCCCGCAATCACCGAAATGGTCTCATGCTGCTTCTTACCGAGCCGGCAGGTCACCAAGGTGGTCTGCGCAATGGCAACGCCGGACCAAACAAGCATAATCAAACAAATAAACTGCGCCGATAACTTTCTCACCGAACCATTCCCCTCAGAATTTCCATATCTTCCGGCGCCTTTGCAAGCTTGTCCGCGGCTGCCTTAATCTTGGCATAGTAGATTCCGTTCCTCACGCCACGATAGTCTTTATACGCCTCGCTTATCGGATCTGCCGCGCCCTTTGTACGCTCACGATCAATCAATACCTGGAGATACGACGTGCCAGCTTCGATGTTTTTCGCTTCTTCCAAGAACTCCGAACTGTCATGGTAACGATCCGCTGCTGCAAAAACATCGGCATCGCAACGACGTTCGGCGCGAGGCAGCCTGAGATTTTGCAGCCGATATAGTTCGCGGACAGTTCCCCTCAACAGTTGCATAAGGCCCTTGGCAGTGCTGGAATCGGATTGCGAGCCAGCATCAAACCTTGACTCCATGTATATCTGACAAATGATGACGTCATCCTTAATCTGGGAGCGATTGTTTTCCCTGACCAGCGCACGAATCTCGCGGAGTCTTTTCGCGTCGTCGACCTTGGCTTGCACGGGTGTTTTATCGGATTGAGGCGTGAGTCTCGCGCTCTGACGATGTACCACCTGTAATGAAGTCATATGCGGTCCCAGTCTGGACGAATCGGGGGCGTGTCATCATACACAGTCAGTTCCACGACGTGATTGTCACTCGCCGAACAAAGTTTCGTGTGACCTTGAGCGTCCGTCGTGCCTTCAATGCTGCTACCGTCGGGTAGCCGAATGGCATAGCTGCGCTGGCACAATGACTTGCCCGTGGCGGAGTCAAGCAATACAAAATAGCGATCGAAGTTTTCTTCAGGTTCCCTCGTATCCACCGCGGGAGTTCCTCGATTGTTCAGGCCGTCCGAACGGACTTCCCCGCCATAGTCGACGGTCGCAGTATGCTGGGAAGCGACGAGCGTCGCGCCACAAGCGGTCAGCATGCCTTCAAGGGCGGTGCCGACACTGCCAAACACATGGTTTGTCGCCCCCTCGACGATCGGAAAATTGCCTTTGCACTTAGGACACCAGACTTTATGCCCTAATCCGGCGACTGGAAGGCCGTACAGATTCGTGTGCTCCCATCCCTCGAGGACTTTGCCGCCGTGGGAAGTTGCGTCCCCTTTTCGAATGATCGCTCGCGCAGGCATTTGTTGAGTGAAGTCAATATAAAGGCGCTCCATTACAGCTTATCGTTGAGCGGCTTGTTTTGCGCCACCTCAACCTCGCGCTACGGCGAAGCACCCGCTTTCCACCAACTCAACCGTACGCCACCCCACCCCCGCATCGTCTAAAATACATGTCGAAAATGTACTTACGTCAATCATATTTGAGCAAATGAATTATTTGCCCTATACTTGACCGCGATATTCACCCAAAATAACGAGCGGCGGGCATGGCGTTGACCTGGCCGCCGTGCGGCCCCGCCGCAGCGCGGATGCGCCCCGCAGCATCCACTCTTTCAACGGGTCCAGACGCCGGCCGACACCGCCGCGCTGCGACCTCCCGCCTCCGCGCCCCGGGACGGATCTTCCTTCCCCGCCGGCCGCGCCGAGGTCTCTCTCCGAGGGCCGATCACTCATGACCCCAGTAACACCGTCGCACCGCCACCGCTTCGACAAGGCCCGCCTGCTCGCGAGCGCATTTGCACTGTGCGTGTTGCTTGCACCACCGTCACAGGCCGCCAGGCGCAAGCCCGCGGAACCCAAGACGCCCGCCATCGCCGACTTCACGCAGTTGAGCGGTTCCCACCCCGGCGACTGCGCGGCGCCCATCGATCCGGCCTTGGCGGGCATGGGCGAGCCGACCGCGCGGCGCTGCGCCTGGAGCCAGCGCGTACAGATGGTGTACTGGCGCGCCATTCCGACGCCGACTGCCACCTGCCTGCCGCCGGCCGCCATCGCGTGGCATCGCCTCACGCAGGCCATCCATGCTGACGCGCCGCCATGGCGCAGCGTCTGGTCCGGCCGGACCGTGACGTCCGGCGCCGCCGATGCGCAGCAGTTGGCGGCCATCTGGCGCGGCGACGACGGGCAATGGTCGGCGGCACTGTGGCGCTGGCAGCCGTCCGAGAAACCCGATACGCGCGACTGGCAGGCCGACCATTGGAGCGACGTGACCAAGGCGGCGCATGCCATCGATGCGGACAATCCGCTGCCGGCCGCGTCGCCGCTGTTCGTCGCCTGGCGCGATGCGTCAAAGGGCAAGCCGCGCGTGCTCGACGGCGATACGTGGCGCTGGGTGTCCGAGAAGACCTGCCTGCGCCTGGAGACGGCGGGCATCACGCAGACGCGCATCCACCTGCCGTATTCGCGCGACGACGCGCGCCTGGAGCAGCGCAGCGGCATGCAGGTGCAGCTGGCGCGCCGTTTCCCCGACGCCGAATGGCTGCAGCCGTTTACCCTGCTCGACCCGGCCCAACCCGGCGAGCGCACGGGCGCCAAATTCATCGCCGTCTGGAAGGAAGGCCGCAGCGTCAAGGGGCAGCTGTGGATTCCGCTGCGCGACGATGCGGGCATCGTGCGTGCGCGCATCGTCAGCGACCTGGCGCCGGCGGCGCCCGAGCGCCAGAAGGAACTGGCGAAACAACGCGCGGACGTGATCGAACGCGAGCTGACCGCGCTCGCCCATGCATGGGAGGTGCGCCATGAATGACGAACTGTCCACCCCATTGTGGCTGCTGTCGCCGCTGGCCGTGCTGGGCGCGGGCCTGATGCTCGCGCTCGTGATCGGCCTGACGCTGCAGCGTTTCAAGATCCCCAAACTGTATGGCGCCGTGATCGCGGGCCTGCTGCTCGGCGCGACCGGCGGCGGCTTCATCGACAGCGCGCTGCTGACCCAGTTCCAGGAACTGCTCAACGGCGCCGCCGCGCTGGTGCTGTTCGAAGTCGGCCGCAAGATGGACCTCGCGTGGCTGATGCGCAGCGGACGCCAGGGCGCGAGCCTGCTGCTGGCGACGCTGGTGCGCGGCGCGGCGTCCGCCGTGACGCTCGGGCTGCTCGGCCTGCCGTGGGGCGCGGCGATCTTCATCGGGTCGATCCTCATCGCCGTCAATCCCGTCATCCACAGTTCGATGGTCGCGGACGAAAACGCCAGCGGCACGAGCACCTTCGCCACGTCCAACATGGTCGGCCTCTCCAACCTCGTCGCCCTGCTCGCGCTCGGGATCACCCTGGCCTGGACGCGCAGCCACGGCCTTGACGCGAGCGGCGATTTCGCGACGGAGCTGATGCGCCAGGGCGGCAAGCTCGTGGTGGGCGCCGGGATCGCCGCGCTGTCCTACGGCGTGTACGCGCTCGCCACGCGGTTGTGCAAGGTGCCGGCGACGCTGCGTCCCGGCATGCTACTGGCCGCGCTCCTGATCGACCTGGGCCTGTGCTCCGTGACGGCGGCGAGTGCCCTGCTGTCGCTGTTGCTGATGGGCGTCCTGCTGCGCAACGTCGAGAAGCGCGACAACGTGTTCCAGGCCCAGTTGAAGACCGCGCAGGACATCGGCTATGTGCTGCTGTTCCTGATGTCGGCCGCGCTCGTCGACCTGCAACAGCTGCTGCATGGCTGGGCGATCCTGGCGGCCGTGACGGTGTTCGCCGTCCGCATCGCGGCGACCCGCCTCGCGCTGTGGCCCGGTACGGCCTGGGACGTGCGCAAGCAGCATGCGATGTCCTTGTCGATGTGCTCCCTGGTGAGCTACGGCGGCCTCGTCGTCGACAACACCTTGAACGCCTACACCGGGCTCGATGCGACGTCCACCGCCGTGATGGGCGCGCTGCTGGCCCTGAACGTCCTGCTCGCGCCCGGCCTGACCTGGGTCGGCCTGCGCCTGGCGGGCGAAACCTATCGAGGAGGTTCGCAATGAGCGAATTGATGAACGACGAAGCGCTGGTCAAGCTGAAACAGGACGCCCAGGCGCAAGCCGTGTCCGGCCAGGGCCCCGCCTACCTGCCGGACTTCAAGGCGTCGACGGTCGGCACGATGGGCATCGAACTGGAACTGATGGTGCTCGACCGCCTCACGTTCGACCTATTCCCGGCCGCGCCGGACATCCTGCGCCTGCTGGACAAGCACGACAAACCGTGGGTGCACACGCCGGAAATCACGACGTCGATGCTGGAGGTGGCGACCGCGATCCTGACCTCGTTCGACGAGGCGGCCGAGCAGCTGGAGCACATCCGCACGACGGTGCAGCGCGCCGCGTTCGACGTCGGCGCATCGATCTCGGGCGGCGGCGCGCACCCGTTCCAGAAGTGGAGCGAGCAGCGCATCTACCCGAAGGAGCGCTATTTCGAATCCGAGCGCAAGTTCGGCTATCTGGCTAAACTGTTTACCGTGTTTGGCATGCACGTGCACATCGGCGCGGGCTCGCCGGACGAAGCGATGCGCCTGTGTTCATGGCTCACGCAGCGCGCGCCGCTGTTCATCGCCCTGTCGGCCAATTCGCCCTGCTGGCAAGGCGAAGTGTCCGGCTTCTGCAGCTCGCGCAGCAACGTCGTGGGCGCGTTCCCGATGAGCGGCATCCTGCCGTACGGGATCCGGACGTGGAACGACTTCCGCGCCCACTTCGACGAACTGGCCGGCCACGGCATCGTCAACAGCATCAAGGATTTTTATTGGGACGTGCGGCCCAAGCCCGAATACGGGACGATCGAGCTGCGCGTGCTGGATACGCCGTTGAAGCCCGTCTACGCGGCCGCGCTGGCCTGTTACGCGCGCGAGCTGTGCCTGGAATGGGCCGCCCAGCCGGGCCGCTGGCCGGGAAGCAGCAGTCGCGAACTGTACATCTGGAACCGCTTCAACGCGGCGCGCGATGGCGTCGACGCCAGCTGGATCGATCCGGAAACGGGTGCGTCGATGCCCATCGGGGAAGCGATCCGCGCCGACCTCGAACGGCTGCGGGGCCGTTCGAGCGACCCGGGTTTCGGCAAGGCGTGCGAGGTGATCGAGCACCTCATGAAGGACGGCGGACAGGCGCGCTGGCTGCGCGCCCATCTCGTGTCCGGCGGCGGCATGAACGACCTGGCGCGGATGGCCAGCGAAATGTTCGAGGACGGCGCGCCGCTGGCTTGAATCAGGGGCGGTGCGGATTGGCGGGATGGCGGTCGACGCGGTTCGGGACCCCATCGCCGTCGCGATCGCCGTGGCGCCAGCCGCCGCGATCCAGTTCCCAGCCGCGGTCGCCCTGGCGCCATTCCGGACGATGCCAGACATAGCCCGGACGCACCCGCTCCCAATGGCCGCGCATCCACACGTAGCGGTGGCCGTTCCAGTTCCAGTAACCCGGCGCCCATTCATAACCGTGACGGGCGGCCGGCACGACTTCGTGGCGCGGCGGCGGCGGCGCCGTGCGGACGACGACGACCTCCCGCGCGAATGCCTGCGCGGGCAGGACGGCGGCGGTACTGGCGAGGGCAAGCGCGGCGGCACAGAGAATGCGTTTCATGGTGGTTCTCCTTTCGGTTCGTTGTGAGACCACTATAGCGATTCGCCGGGCGCGCCAGCGGGATTGATGCAAGCGCTTACAACCGAAACATGCCGCCACATCCCAGTAACAAAAAGGGCGCCCCCGCAGGGACGCCCTTTTCAGGCTCGTGGATGCCGCCGGGCCGCAGGTCTCGTGCGCACCCGGCAAAGATGCCGGGGACGCAATGCCTCACCTGGGGCGCCGAGCCGGACCGGCCGGCATCCCCGGGCGATCAGTCCAGCTTCCAGGCGTAGTCGACCTTGGTCCAGGTCTGGGCCGGCGCGCCGTCCTTGGTGCCCGGCTTGAACTTGCAGGCCGACAGGCCCTTGAGCGCGGCCTTGTCCAGACCCTTGAAGCCGCTCGACTTTTCCAGCTTCGAATCGGCCACCGAGCCGTCGGCGTTGACGAGGAAGGACACGACGGTCACGCCCTGCTCTTCGTTCATCAGCGACGCTTTCGGATACTCGACCTTGCACTTGTTCGGATCGAACGTTGCCGGCGTTTCGCCCGCGAAAGCCGAACCGGCGACACCCGATACCAGCAGAGCCATCAGGCTCACAGCAAATTTCTTATTGGACATTTTTATTACCCCCGAAAAACAAAGTTTTTTTTGATGCCGGCGCGATCACCGGCGCTGGACGAGCCGTCCTGGCTCAGAATTCTTCCCAGTCGTCGCTGGCGGCAGCCGCGGCGACTTTCTTCGCGGTCGATCCCGGCGCATCGGCCGGTCGCTCGCTCGGCGCCGGTGCGGCGGCCTTGGCCCTGGCCTTGGCCTTGGCCGGACCTTGGGCCGGCTTCTTCAGCTGCGGCTTGGCCGGACGGACGACGACGGCACGGGTGGCGACAGCGGCCGACGCCGGTGCTTCCGCGACGACCGGTTCCTCGCCCTCGGCCAGTTTGAAGATGCTGACGACGCGCTGCAGTTCCGCGGCCTGGTCTTGCAGGCTCTGGAAGGCGGCGGCGGCTTCTTCGACCAGCGCGGCGTTCTGCTGGGTCATGCCGTCCATCTCGATGATCGACACGTTGACCTGCTCGATGCCGGCGCTCTGTTCGGCGCTGGCGTTCGCGATGTCGCTCATGATGTCGGTCACGCGCTTGACGCTCGCGACGACCTCGTCCATCGTCTCGCCGGCTTGGCCGACGAGCTTGCTGCCGCGGCCGATCTTCTCGACGGAGTCGCCGATCAGCTGCTTGATTTCTTTCGCTGCCGCAGCGGAACGCTGGGCCAGGTTGCGCACTTCCGACGCGACCACGGCGAAGCCGCGGCCCTGTTCACCGGCACGTGCCGCCTCGACGGCCGCGTTCAGCGCCAGGATGTTCGTCTGGAAGGCGATGCCGTCGATGACGCCGATGATGTCGGCGATCTTGCTTGCCGAGCTATTGATCTCGCCCATCGTGCCGACCACCTGCGACACCACTTCGCCGCCCTTGCGTGCCACGTCCGACGCGGTGGCGGCCAGGTGGTTCGCTTCGCGGGCATTGTCCGCGTTCTGCTTCACGGTCGACGTCAGTTCTTCCATCGCCGACGCGGTCTTTTCCAGCGAGCTGGCCTGCAGTTCGGTACGCGACGACAGGTCGGTGTTGCCGGCTGCGATTTCACGCGACGCCGTGGTGATGGTGTGCGTGCCGCGACGCACCTGGCTGACGATGTCGACCAGGCTGTTGCGCATCTGCTTCATTTCGACCAGCAGGCTGCCGCGATCCGACGATTTGGTGTCGATGGCGATCGACAGGTCGCCTTCGGCGATGCTGCCGGCGATCCGGGCGGTATAGCCCGGCTCGGCGCCCAGTTGCTTCAGCAGGCCGCGGGTGATGATGGTCGCGGCCAGGACGCCGAGCGTAACGGCCAGACCCAGCAGCATGAGCATGAAGTTGCGGGCGCTGGCGAAGGCAACCTCGGCATCCACCTGGCTCTGCGCATTCTGCTTGTCTTCCAGGCTGCCCAGCTGGTCCAGTGCTTCCAGCCATTTCTTCTGGGCCGGACGGATTTCCTTGACCATCACGCGGGTAGCGTCCATCGCGTTGTTGGCCAGATACAGTGCCGACGCCTTGGCGATGGCCGGCATGGCCGCGCCTTCGGATTCTTTCACTTGATTCAGCAGGGATTTTTCCTCAGCCGAAGCTTCTTCCGAGAATTTGGCCGCCAGCTTGCCCTGCAGGGCGTCGTACTTGGCGGTCTGTTCCTTGAAACGGTTCAGCTCCGGCTCCATGTCGGCCGGATCGGTCATCAGGGTCAGGGTGCGCAGCGACGTGACACGCTCGCTCACGTTGTTGCGCATGTCGACGACCAGACGGGTCACGATATTATTGACATTCACGACGTGGTCGAGCCGGTTCTGGATCTGCGCCATGCGCAGGATGCCGATGACAGTGACCATGACCAGCAGCACGAGTACGAGGGCAAAGCCCAAGCCCAGACGTGCGCCGACCTTCATGTTTGCGAGATTCATTCCTTATCTTCCCTGTTCCAAGTGATCAGATCCGCCCGGGTGCCTGCCGCCCCGAGGCCGTCTCTTTTTTGTTACGAAAAGTCCATCTTCCCGGTGGACTTGCGTATTTCCGTCAGGATAAATCAAAACGGCGAATTGCAGACAGAAAACATGCACCGCTGTAATTATGTTTCGCCACAACAACAGGATTAGATGTCGTGCAAGGAGAAGAGCCTAGATTATGGGTCTATTCTTGCTTTTCAGCAAGGAAGATGACGCAAATGATTTCACAAATGCATCATTTTCTGTAGCGGATTTTGAACATCCCGACCACACGGTGCGGCCGAGGTAGGAAAATGACAAATCAGGCGGCCAGGCGGAGACGGCCGGCGGCTTCGAGGAGGAGTTCGGGATTGCCTTCGGCGAGACGGCGGGAGTCGGACAGCAACTGGCGGAATCCACGCGCGCCCGGCAGGCCGGCCATCAGCCCCAGCATGTGGCGCGTGATGCCGTTCAGGCGCAGGCCCTGCTGGCCATAGCGGTCGAGTTCGGCGCGAATATACGGAATCATGGCTTCCAGCACCTGTTCGCGCGACTTCGGCGGCGTCGCGTCGCCATAGAACCGGGCATCCCAGCCGGCCATCACGTACGGATTGTGATAGGCCTCGCGCCCGATCATGACGCCATCCACGTGCTGCAGATGGGTGGCGATCTCGTCGTCCGTCTTGATGCCGCCGTTGATGATGATCTCGAGGTCGGGGAATTCGCGTTTCAGCTGGTACGCCACTTCGTAGCGCAGCGGCGGGATCTCGCGGTTTTCCTTCGGCGACAGCCCCTTCAGCACGGCATTGCGCGCGTGCACGATGAAGGTCTGGCAACCGGCGTCGGCGATGGTGCCGATGAAATCGCGGACGAATCCGTATTCCTCGTTATGGTCGATGCCGATGCGGTGCTTGACGGTGACGTCGATACTCACGGCGTCGCGCATCGCCTTCACGCAATCGGCGACGAGCTGCGGCTCCTGCATCAGGCAGGCGCCGAACGCGCCCTTCTGCACGCGCTCGGACGGGCAGCCGCAATTCAGGTTGATCTCGTCGTAACCCCACTGCTCGCCCAGCTTGGCGCTCTTCGCGAGGTCGGCCGGATCGCTGCCGCCCAGCTGCAACGCGACCGGATGTTCGATGCCGTCAAAGCGCAGGTGGCGCTCGACGTCGCCGTAGACCAGGGCGCCCGTCGTCACCATCTCTGTATACAACCACGTGTGCTGCGTGATCTGGCGGTGGAAGACGCGGCAATGGCGGTCGGTCCAGTCCATCATGGGTGCCACAGATAATTTTCGCTTGCTGTGCTTCATCAAATCCCTACTTTTCCCTATGAGAGGGCGCAACGCGGCTTCCCTCAAGTTCCCGCAAACTGCCCTACTTTCCCTCACCCGTTACTCCAAATTTGCACCGAATGGCTACGTTCATTAAACGAGGCGAGACCTGGCGGGCACAGATACGCCGCAAGGGTCACAAGGCCGTCACGGCAACATTTCCAACGAAGGCGCAGGCCCAGGCTTGGGCTCGGAAGGTCGAGGCTGAGATGGATGCGCAGCGCTTCACGCGCGCGCGCGGGCTGGCGAATATTACCCTAAAAGAGCTCATTGATTGGTACTCCGAAGAGATTGGCGGAGCGCATCCTTTCGGGAAAAACAAGAAAGCTGTGCTGCGCATCTGGGCGCGCGATCATGGCGAGCTCAGCTTGGACAAGCTGACCGCTGACTATTTGACAACGTATGTGCGTAATCGTCGGAAGGCGGGTACGTCTGGGGTTACGATCAAACGGGACTGGACACACCCGGCGCTGCGCGCGGACGCGCGCCGCCATGCCGGCCTGGCGCTGCGCCGCGCCGCGCCGAGCGGGCGCTCGATTCCCGGATGACCTCGAACACGTGCGCGCACGCCATGCAGCCTACTGGAGCGGGGCCGGCCCCGCCGGCAATCACCCGGCGTCACCTGCCGGGACAGGCTTTACGGCAGCGCGGCGATGACGCCGCCGGCCGCCGGAACGAAGCCCCGCGTGAGCAGCATCCGCAGCCGGTCATGCCTTGCTGTCGGCGCGCCCGGGCGGGGCGCCGGCCTGCGTGAAGTACACGGTCTGGGTGGGATGCGCGAATCCGGTGTCTTCGTGCGCGAAGCGGTCAATCAGGGCCATATTGACTGCCTGCCGGATGTCCATGTACACCGCGTAGTCCGCTCAGCGTTCACCGCGGATACGGGCGGCCAGCGCCTTCAGTCCGCGGTGCACGCCGACCTTCACGGCCGATTCCGACATGCCGATGCGGCGAGCCGTCTCGGTGACGGACAATCCCTGCAGCTTCACCATGTCGATGGGCAGGCGCTGGTGGTCGGGCAACGCGTCGAGCAGCGCCGTGACATCGCGGCGCGCATCGCAGGCCTCCTCGGCCGACGCTTCGAACAAGTCAGCCGCATCGTCGAGCGGATCGTTGAGCGCGTCATGGCGCATGCGCGCGCGCAGGAAGTCCATCAGCTTGTAGCGCGCGATCGCATACACCCAGGCCGTCACCGGTTGATCGCGGCGGTAGGTCTGGCGGGCATTGTGCACGGCCAACAGCGTTTCCTGCACGATGTCTTCCACATGGTCCTGCATGTCGAACAAGCGCTTGCGCAGGAAGGCGCGCAGGCGTTTGGCCAACTCGTCGAGGAAGCGCCGGTACGCGCGCGCGTCACCGTCGAGGCCGGCAAGCAGCCAGGCTTGTAATTGCTCCTCGACGGGAGACCGTGGTCCGGTATCGTGCATCTGCGTGGGACGCGCCTGTTTTAGATCGATCGTTTCATCCGGCGTGCGCTGCCGGGCACGCTGAGCACGATACGCTACCACCGCAGCAGCACCTTGCCGAGCGCGGCGCCCAGCGTCGCCGGCACCAGCATGCCGAGCACGTACCAGACGCCCCAGAACGGCAAGGTCGTCTCCGGGCAATGCAGGCAATACACGAGCAATCCCTGCGCCCCCGCCAGCAACCCAGCCGCCGCCCCCGCCTGATGCAGCCTGGTCGGCGCCAGCCCGCGCAACGCCCAGAATACCGCGCAGAACGCAGGGATCGACAACACCGTCACGCATAGCGTGCACACGCGCCAGGTTTCGCCGAGCACCATGTGCGCCCGCAGTGCGGGCGGGACGGCGACCAGCGCGGCGCCCGCGCCGAGCCACAGCGCGGCCAGCGCCAGCGCCGACAACAGCCATCCGGTGCCGGCGCCGTACCCCGGACGGGCCAGGCGCATCGTCACCGACAATGCCGCACCCAGCACGGCCGCAGGGAAGGCCAGTTTCAGCCAGAACATCCCGGTCATTGCCACTTGCGCGAGATCGCGACGTACGCCCAGCAGCGCCACCATCAGGATGCCTGCGCCCGACAGGCCGAGCGCCAGCGCCAACGCGAAGCGCTTCTCGACCACGCGCGGGTCGACCGCATCCACGCCGGTCGCAAGCATCGCCACCAAATCATCCGTTTTCATGCCACTCCCTGATCACCACCGGCGGCGCGCAAGACTCATTGCCGGTCATTCGTCGCGCAGCGCGGACGTGTATTAGATCACAGCGCATGCGCGGAGGTGAGGCCCGGATCGGTCAATGGCCCATGGCATCCTTCGACATGCCGTCCTTCGACATGCCATCCTTTTTCATCCCATCCTTGCCCATGGCGTCTTTCTTCATGGCGTCTTTCTTCATGGCGTCTTTCTTCATGGCGTCCTTCTTCATGGCGTCCTTGCCCATGGCATCCTTTTGCATCGCCGGTTTCTTCATGGCGTCCTTGGCCATCGTGTCGTGAGCCATCGCGTCCTTCTTCATGGCGTCCTGGGCAAAGGCGGCGCCTGAGAGGAGGCTGGCCGCGATCAGGGTGGTGACGAATGCTTTCATGGTATTTCCTTTCTGGTGGATAAAACGTGAGGATGGTGCGAAAGTTGGGCGCTCAGCTGCCGCCGAACCAGTTGTAACCCTGGTCTTCCCAGTAACCGCCCGGATACGTGTTGGTCACGAAGATGGCCTGGATATGCTTGGGATTCTTGTAGCCGAGCTTGGTCGGCATGCGCAGTTTCATCGGATAGCCGTACCGCGGCGGCAGCGTTTGTCCGTCATAGGTCAACGCCATCAGCGTTTGCGGATGCAGCGCCGTCGCCATGTCGATGCTGGTGAAGTAATCGTCGGCGCACTTGAAGCCGACGTATTTGGCGCCCAGGTCGGCGCCGACCCGGCGCAAAAAATACGAGAACGGCACGCCGCCCCATTTGCCGATGGCGCTCCAGCCTTCCACGCAGATATGCCGCGTGACCTGCGATTGCTGCGGCATGGCGCGCAGCTCGGCCAGGGTCCATGGCTTGCGGTCAGCGATCAGGCCGGAGAGCTCGAGGCGCCAAGCATCGCCGTCGACGACCCGCACCTCGTCCTCGCCATAGTAGGCGTTGAACGGGAACGGGCGTGTGATCATGCTGTCCGGATACGTCGGCGCGAGGCGCGTCGGATCGAACAGGGCCGCCTGGGCCCGGTCGTTGAAGCGGGAAATCGATGCCAGCGCGCGCTCGATACTCGCTTCGCTGTCCGGCGTGCATCCGGTCAAGAGGCTGAGTCCGCCGAGCGTCAAGGTGCGCTGGAGAAAAGCGCGGCGCGATGGCTGGGCGACGCGCCGGATCGCGTCGGCCAGCATGTCGGCGCCGTCTCCGGGCACGGCCATGGTGCGGGGTTTGTCGGTTGTCATGTCGATGTCCTTGATCGGGAGTCAGCGGCCGCGCAGCATGGCCAGCAGCGTGCGGGGCACCAGGGCGACCATCGCCACATGCACCAGGACGAAGCCGCACAGGCCGGCCATGGCGAAGAAATGCACACGCCGCGCGCCCTCGTAGCCACCCACGAGCGTGCGCAGCAGCGGGAACTGCACCGACTTCCACAGCACGAGGCCGGACACCACCAGCACGATACTGTCCACCATGACGAACACGTAGGCCAGCCGTTGGACACTGTTGTAATGGCGCGGATCGGCATGGGAAAGACGGCCGCGCAGCGCGGCGGCCAGGTCGCGCCACACCTGGCGCGGCGCAATCGGGAAAAACCGGCGGCGGAGACGTCCCGACGCCAGGTTGAGCGCCAGATACAACAGACCGTTTCCGACCAGCAGCCACATGGCGGCGAAATGCCAGGCGAGCGCGCCGCCCAGCCAACCGCCCAGCGTCGCGGCGGGAGGAATGGTCACGCCCAGGAAACCGGTCGCGTCGTAGATGCGCCAGCCGCTGGTCACCAGCACCGACACGGCCGCGGCGTTCAGCCAGTGCGTCATCCGTAGCCAGGCGGGATGAATGACGGCGTCCGGGCTGGTCATTGCATCCTCCCTGTCCGGGCGAACGGCGTCAGGCAGGCGGTGGACGCAGCGGTCGAAGGCAGGCCGGCTGCCGGCCGTATGCTGCCGGCAAGCGCGGCAGAGAAACGCATGGTGGACATGTCGGGACGCTCATTTGATGATCACCATGGTTAGTTCGCGCGCGCCGCGCATCCGGTTACACCGTATCCGAAAAAAATTTGCGCGGCCCCATCGAGGGAGCGCACGCGCTGAATGGCGGGCTGGCGAAATCAGCCTTGAAACAGCGCGGCGACTGGCACGTCGA
This sequence comes from Massilia luteola, assembly GCF_034420155.1. NCBI lineage: Bacteria > Pseudomonadati > Pseudomonadota > Betaproteobacteria > Burkholderiales > Oxalobacteraceae > Massilia > Massilia luteola. Next base: position 107,562 of record NZ_JAXOFN010000020.1, on the reverse strand, counting down.
GGGGATCGGTAGCATCGACCCCATCGGAAAGGACAGGACCGGACGGCGCCGAACGCGTGCGGCCTGCGCTTACTGCCTGCGCACCACCACCGTCGCGGGTTGCGCCACATCGTCCAGCGTAAAGCTCACGGTGCGCGTGGCCGCATCGGCCCGGCCCGCCAGCGCGCGCCCGCCGGCGCGCACGTCGGCCTTGCCCTGCCAGCCGTGCACGGTGACGGCCACCTGGCGCCACCACGGCGCGAAGCGGCCTTCGCGCGGGCCGAACGCGATGGCGACGCCGTCCGGCTTCACGGTGCAGCTCACGGTCTGGCGCAGATAGCCGCCCTTCTCGAAGTCCATCGAATGGCCGTCGTCGAGATACAGCTCGCCCGTGCAGTCGGGGCCCGGATACACGTCCAGCATCAGCGGGCCGCGCGGCGTGTCGGCCGTGGACTGCACGACGTTCTGGCGCGGCAGGATCGTCCCCGCGCGCACGTACACGGGCAGGTGCGCGAGGCGCACGGTCTCCGTCACGAACGAACCGCCGCCGTGCGCCTCGCCCGTGGCCTGCGTGGCGGACTGGATCACCTGGTCTTGCGCGGCCGGCGCCGGCTGGCCGACGGGCAGTCCCGTCCAGTAATCGAACCAGCCGCCCTCCGGCAGGCAGGTGCGATAGGACTGGGGCGATTCGGGATGCGGCGGCGGCGACACGAGCAGCGCACGGCCCAGCGTGAAGGTCCACGACTGCTCGCACGGCAGGTTCAACGCCGACGGGTAGTCGTAGAACACGGGCCGCAGGATCGGGTCGCCGGTGCGCGCGTTCTGCTCGGCCAGCGCGTACAGGTACGGCATCAGCTTGTAGCGCTCCTCGACGAATTTGCGCCGGATCGCCAGGTGTTCCGGACCGTCGACCCACGGCTCCACGCGCGGCGTGCCCTTGGCCGAGTGATCGCGGAACAGCGGGTAGAACGCGCCGATCTCGAACCAGCGCGTGAGCAGGTCGGGACCCGGTCCGCCGGTGAAGCCGCTGACGTCGGCCGCGCCGTACGAAAAGCCGGACAGGCCCAGGTTGATGATCTGCTGGACCGACAGCTTCAGGTGGTCCCAGGTGGCGCTGTTGTCGCCGGTCCAGGTGACGGCATAGCGCTGGCCGCCGGCATAACTGGCGCGCGTCATCACGACGGCGCGCTCGCCCGGCGCCAGCTTGCGCAGCCCGTCGTAGGTGGCGCGCGTGTTCTGCATGCCGTACACGTTGTGGATCTCGCGGTGGTCGGCGGTTCTCGGCGCGAAATCGTCGGACGCGATGCGGTGGCGCGTCTCGTCCGGCATGGTCTTGGTCGGCGTATTGAAGATGGCCGGCTCGTTCATGTCGTTCCACGAACCGGCCACGCCCCACTGCACCTGCTCCTTGAACAGGCCGCCCCACCAGTCGCGCGTGGCGGCCTGGGTGAAGTCGGGGAACACGGACGGGCCGGGCCACACCGGCGCGACATAGGTCGTGCCGTCGGCGTTCTTCACGAAATGGTCGCCCTTCACGCCGCTGGCGTACGGCGCATAGCCCTGCTCCACCTTGGCCACGTGCAGGTCGGTGATCGTGATCACCTTGATGCCCTGGCGGCCCAGGTCGCGGATCAGGCCCGGCATGTCGGGGAACGCTTTTTTATCGACGGTGAACGGGCGGTTGCGGTCCTGCCAGTCGATGTCGAGCCAGACCACGTCGGTGGGCACGCGCTCGGCGCGCAGCCGCGCGGCGACGCCGCGCAGTTCGTCGGCCGACATATAGCTGTAGCGCGACTGCTGGTAGCCCAAGGCCCAGCGCGGCACCAGCGGCGCCTTGCCCGTCAGGTCGGTGTAGCGGCGCACCACCTCGGCCGTCGACGGGCCGTGGATCAGGTAGTAGTCGATCGGGCCGTCCGGCGCGCCGAACGCCAGCACGCCGTCCTCGCGGTGGCCGAAGTCGAACCAGCTGCGGTAGGTGTTGTCGAGGAAGACGCCGTAGCTGCCGCCGGCGCCGCCGACGCCGATGAAGAACGGGATCGACTTATAGATCGGGTCGTCGGCCGAGCCGAAGCCGAAGGCGTCCGTGTTCCAGTCGACGAAGCTCTTGCCGCGCCGGTCCAGGCCCCCGGTCTTGTCGCCGAGGCCGAAGTAATGCTCGGCCTGCGGCATCTGCTTGCGCAGCGTGAACGCGTGGCCGTCGACCTTGACGGGATCGATGGCGTCGGCCGAGATGACCTTGCCCGCCAGATCGCTCACCACGAGGCGGCCGTCGCGCACGTCGACGCGCAGCGTGCGCGTGGAAAATCCCGTCGGGCTGGCCTGCACGTGCACGCGGTGCGCGCGCACGTCGGCCGGCACGGCCCAGCTGGCGTCTTCCGGCAGCGTCCCGGCCGCGCCCATCGTCACGCGCAGGATGTCGTCGGTGAGCGCGAGCACGCGGATGCGCAGGCTGCCCTGGCGGACGTCCATGCCGTCGGCCTGGGCGGCGATGGTCGCCGGCTGCGCCTGGGCCGGCGCGGCGGCGAGAACGGACAGCGCCAGCGCGGCGGCGGCGATGCCCTTCTTGAGGGCGTGGTGGTCCTGCATACGGGTCTCCTGATCGGTCGATATTCGGGTTTATATCATTTCCTCGAACATAACCGAACGGATCTTGTGCGACGGCGCGGCTCGACATGAAAGCTGCCCCGCGCGTGAAGCCGGCGGGCGTCCGCTTATTTCGCGCCCGGCCGGTACAGCTGGTCGAACGTCCCGCCGTCCGCGAAGTGGATCTTCTGCGCCCTGCTCCAGCCGCCGAACACGTCGTCGATGGTAAACAGCTTCACGTGCGGGAACTGCGCGGCGTATTTGCGGCCGATCGTCGCATTGATCGGGCGGTAGAAATGCTTCGCGATGATGTCCTGGCCCTCATCCGTATACAAGAACCGCAGGTAGGCGTCCGCCACCTTGCGGGTGCCGCGCCGGTCGACCACCTTGTCGACGACGGCGACCGGCGGCTCGGCCAGGATGCTCTGTTGCGGCGCCACGATGTCGAACTTGTCCGGGCCCAGTTCCTTGATGGCCAGGATCGCTTCGTTTTCCCACGCGATCAGCACGTCGCCGATGCCACGCTCGACGAAGGTGGTCGTCGCGCCGCGGGCGCCCGAATCGAGGACGGGCACGTTCCTGAACAGCTTCGCCACGTAGTCGCGCGCCTTCGCTTCGCTGCCGCCCGGCTGTTTCAGGGCATTGCCCCAGGCCGCCAGGTAATTCCAGCGCGCCCCGCCCGACGTTTTCGGGTTGGGCGTGATGACTTGCACGCCCGGCTTGATCAGGTCGTTCCAGTCGTGGATGCCTTTCGGATTGCCCTTGCGCACCAGGAACACGATGGTCGAGTTGTAGGGCGAGCTGTTGTGCTGCAGGCGTTTCTGCCAATCCCTGGCGATCAGGCCCCGCTCGGCGATCGCGTCGATGTCCCCGGCGAGGGCCAGCGTGACGACGTCCGCGCCCAGGCCGTCGATCACGGCACGGGCCTGCTTGCCCGAGCCGCCGTGGGACGCCTTGAACACGACATTGTCTCCCGTCTGCGCTTTCCACCTGGCGGCGAACGCCTTGTCGACGTCCTGGTACAGCTCGCGCGTCGGGTCGTACGACACGTTCAGCAGGGTGACGTCGGCGGCATGTACGGTCGGCGCGACGAGCGCGACGGCCAGCAGGGCCTGGATCAGTTTTTTTGACAACATGTGTTCTCTCGTTCAAGGTTCTGGAAGCCATAGCGTAAAGAACACGCGTCGAACCGCGAACGAATCGTTTCAATTTTGCTTATCCGGTTTCGTCATATCCGCCCCATCTCGGGCACCTGAAAACTTTTTTCAAAAAATTTCCACTCGGCATTTAATGAGTCCGGCTGAACGGTCGTCTTGTACTTGTGAGAGCGCGAGATGCGCAACCTCCAAACAGTATCCAAGCCACTAGGAGCCATATCATGCTGAGCCTTCACACCAACGTCGCATCGCTTTCCGCACAAAATTCCCTGAGCCGCACCCAGTCGAGCCTCTCGACGTCGATGACCCGCCTGTCGACCGGCTACCGTATCAATTCGGCAATGGACGACGCTGCCGGCCTGCAGATCGCGACCCGCCTGAAAGCCCAGACCAGCGGTATGTCGGTCGCCATGCGCAACACCCAGAACTCGATCTCCATGCTGCAGACCGCCGACGGCGCGCTGAACGAAGTCAACAACATCCTGACCCGCATGAAGGACCTGGCCACCCAGTCCGCCGACGGTTCGTCGTCCGCCGATGACCAGACCGCGATGCAGTCCGAATACAACTCGCTGACCGACGAACTGTCGAACATCTTCTCGAACACCAAGTTCGGCGGCACCAAGCTGCTGAACACCGACGGCACGAGCAAACTGAGCACCGCCACCGGCATCACGTTCCAGATCGGCGCCGACAGCTCGGAGACCATGACCGCGAACTTCAGCGCCGAACTGACCTCGGTGAACAGCTCGATCTCGACCGCCACCAGCGCTACCTACGCAGGCGACGGCAGCCTCGCGGCCACCCCGTCCGCCGGCACCGACCTGACCACGACCGCTGGCGCCAACGCTGCGATCGGCAACCTGAGCACCGCGATCGACGCCGTGTCGACCCTGCGTTCGAAGCTGGGCGCCGTGTCGAACCGCCTCGACCACGTCTACAACAACCTGTCGAACATCTCGAGCAACACGCAGGCTGCAACCGGCCGCATCATGGACGTCGACTTCGCGACCGAGTCGTCGAGCATGACCTCGAACCAGATGCTGATGCAAGCTGGTACCGCCATGCTGAAGCAGACCAACAGCATGTCGTCGATGGTCATGTCCCTGCTGCAGTAATCGCAGGGCCAGGATTGGCCACCGCCCGGGCTGGTACAGCCGGGCATGCATGAAAGGCCAGCCACAAGCTGGCCTTTTCACTTTACACTGCCGAGATCATGGCCAGCATTTCCTTTCCCGCCCTTCCGCCGCCCGTCATGCCGGCGAGCGCCGCCGGTCCGCTGCCGGCAACGCCGGTCGGCGCGGTCGCGGCCGCCGTCCCGGTGGCACTATTGCAGGCCGAGCTCGAGGCGATCCCGCTGCCCCTGCCCGCCGCGCAGCCGACGCCCGTCCTGCCCGCCGGCGACGCTTTGCCCGACGCCGCGGCCATGCGCCCCGACCAGGTGGTGATGGCACGCCAACTCACCTGGCCGAGTCCGGACGGTGGCGCGCTCGCGACTTCATGGCGCGGCATGGTGCGCAGCTACGGCAGCCAACTGGTCACGCGCGCGATCCAGGCATCCCAGCAGCAGCGCGGTCAATTGCTGCCCAGCGCCCTGCTGCAGAGCGGGCTGGATGGACGCGTGCTGCGCCAGGCCGACCTGGCCACGCTGCCGCCCGACGCCTGGCGCTTCACCGTGCATCCGGGCGGTCCGCAGGCCCAGCACCTGCGCGTGATCGGGGAAGAGGAACAACAGCAGAAATCGCAGCGCCGGCGCCGCCGCACGGCCTTGCGCCTGGAACTGGTGCTGGCCGACGGCTCGGTCGTCACCGTACAGGCGGAGCCGCTGGCCGACGGCGTCATGCTCGAACTGTGCGCCCCCAACGCCGATACCCTGCTCCACCTGCGCGCCCTGCAGCCGCAACTGGAAGAAGCCGTGCGCCGCTCCGGCCTGCGCGTGCTCGGCTGGACCTGGCGCGACACCCTGCCGGAAGGCCGGGTGCACGCGCGCCTGCCGTCGACCGAGGCCGCCGCCGCGCTCAGCCTGCCCGTGTTCCGCGCGATGGCCGAACTGGCGCTGCTGCTGCCGGCGTAGGGTGAGCACCCCGTGCCCACGTGCGGCGTTTGCGTGACACGTACGTCCGCGCGGGCTCGGGGAGCCCGCCCGGCGAGGGGCGTGATCAACCCACGGTGCCGATGATCGAGACTTCGCGGTTTTCCGGGATCTCGTTATACGACAACACGTGCAGGCCCGGCGCGAACAGGCGCGCGTAGCGGGCCAGCAGCGGGCGGATCTGCGGCAGGACCAGCAACAGCGGCGGCGTGTGCTGCTGCTTCATCTGCTCGCGCGCCACCGGCATGTTCAGCTGCAGTTGCGACAGCAGCTGCGGATCGATCGGGTAGTTGTCCAGCACGACCTTGCCGCCATTGTTCTGGCGTGCCTGGTTCAGGGAACCGAGCAGCATGTTTTCCAGCTCCCCGGACAGGTTAAAGGCCGGCATGTCCTTCTTCTTGCCGTACAGGCCGGAGACGATCTGGCGGCGCAGCGCGCAGCGCACCTCGGCCGCCAGCAGGATCGGATCCTTCGTCGTTTCCGAGCTGTCCAGCAGGGTCGTCGCGATGACGACGATGTCCTTCAGCGACACGTGTTCGGCCAGCAGCACGCGGAACACGCGCAGCAGCTGGGTGTGCGTGAGCGCCTTGTCCAGCGCGCCGGCCAGCTTGGGCGACAGCGCCGTCAGGCGTTCCATCATCGCGGGCACGTCTTCGTGGCGGAACAGTTCCGACATATAGTCGCGCGCGATCTTGGACGTGTGCGTGGCGATCGCGCTCGGCACCTCGACGACCTGGTAGCCCTGCCCCAGCGCGTGCGCTTTCTGATCCGGTTCGATCCAGGTGACGGCCATGCCGAACGCGGGCTCGATGCCCGGAATGCCGTCGATCTCGCCGTACACGTTCGGCGACGGGATCGCCATCAGGCATTCCGCCACGACCTCGCCCTCGGCCACGACGGTGCCGTTGATCGCGATCGCGTACTGGTTCGGCCTTAATGTCAGGTCGTCGCGCACGCTGATCAAAGGCAGCAGCAGGCCCATTTGCTCCGAGAGGCTTTGGCGCACGCCCTTGATCCGTTTCGGCAGCACTTCGCCCTGTGCCTTGTCGAGCAGGTGCACGAGCTTGTAGCCGACGGTGATCGAGATCGGCTGCACGACCGGCAGCTGCTGCCAGTCGAGTTCCGGCGCGCGGTCGTCGCGCAGCGCCGCTTCGATGGCGGCCACGCTGGTGTCGTCCGGCGGCTTCACTTCTTCGCGCGCCAGCCTCCAGCCGACGTAGCCGATGGCGGCCGCGAACACGAGGAAGTAGAACGACGGCATGCCAGGCACCATCGCCAGGACCACCATCACGCCCGATGCCGAATACAGGACGGTGGGATTGGCCAGCAGCTGGCCGCCGACCTGCTGTTCGAAGTCGCCCGAATCGCTGATACGGGTAACGAGGATCGCCGCCGCCGCCGACAGCAGCAGCGCCGGTACCTGGGCCACGAGGCCGTCGCCGATCGTCAGCAATGCGTACTGGCGGAACGCGTCGGCGAACGACAGGTCGTGCATCAGCGCGCCGATGGCGACGCCGCCGATCATGTTGATGAGCAGGATGAGGATCGACGCGATCGCATCGCCGCGCACGAACTTCGAGGCACCGTCCATCGCGCCGTAGAAGTCCGCTTCGGACGCCACTTCCTTGCGCCGCAGCTGCGCTTTTTCCTGGTTGATCAGGCCCGCGTTCAGGTCGGCGTCGATCGCCATCTGCTTGCCGGGCAGCGCGTCCAGCGTGAAGCGCGCGGACACTTCGGAAATACGTTCGGAACCCTTCGTCACGACGACGAAGTTGATGATCATGAGGATCACGAAGACGACGATACCGACGACGAAGTTACCGCCGATGACGACATTGCCGAACGCCTCGATCACGTGGCCGGCGGCGGCGGTGCCCTCGTGGCCGTGCAGCAGCACGACACGCGTGGACGCCACGTTCAGCGCGAGGCGCAGCAGCGTGGTGCCGAGGATGACGGTCGGGAAGACCGAGAAGTCCAGCGGCCGCCTGGCCGAGACGGACGTCAGGATCACGATCAGCGCCGCCACGATGTTGAACGTGAACAGCACGTCCAGCACCACGGGCGCCAGCGGCAGCATGATCATCGCCAGGAGCGTCAGCAGGAACGCCGGCGTGGCGATCTTCTGGCGACGCACCTCGAGCATCAAGCTGTTCAGGAAATTCATGTCGGGGATACCTCACTCAAAGCGGCCGGCACGGCCACGTCATTCGGGAACCGGGGGGCGGCCTGGCGCCGGCCCGCACGGAAAGCATTCAACTGCAGCACGTAGTTCAGCACCTGCGACACGGCCTGGTACAGCGCGGCGGGAATCTGCTGCTGCACCTGGCTGGTGTTGTAGATGGCACGTGCCAGCGGCGGCAGCGCGATCGTTTCGATGTCGTGCCTGGCCGCGACCTGGCGGATGTACAGGGCCATCTCGTCGATGCCCTTCGCCACCACGAAAGGCGCTTCCGCACGCTTGATGTCGTACTTCAGCGCGACCGCGTAGTGCTCGGGATTCACGATCACCACGTCGGCGGTCGGCACGGTCTTGTTCACGTTGCGGCGGGCCATCTGCTGCTGGAGTTGGCGGATGCGCGCACGGATCTCGGGCTTGCCCTCGGTGCTCTTGTATTCTTCCTTCACTTCCTGCTTGCTCATGCGCTGGCCGCGGGCGAACAGGAATGCCTGCAGCGGCACGTCGATCAGCGCGAACAGCACGAACACGGCGACGAGCGCCATCAGGCCGTCGAACATCATGCCGCCGCCGTGCAGCAGCGCGTCGCTCAGCGGCATGCGCTGCAGGTCGACCCAGGCCGACACCGCCGAGCGCACCACGTGCACGAGCACCATCGACAGCACCGCCGCCTTGGCCAGCGACGTCGCGAATGTCGTCCAGTGCTTGCCGGAGGCCAGCTGGCCGAGGTTCTTCACGGGCGAAAAACGGTCGAACTTGGGCATCAGGTTGTTCGTCGAGAACACCAGCCCGCCCGGCACGATGCTCGCCACCACGATCGCGAACGGCACGCCCAGCAGGGGCAGCACCATCTTCACGAGCAGCACGGCGGCGTCGCTCCACACGACGGACATCGCGTTCTCGACCGCGCCCGCCGCGCCCAGTGGCGCGTACACGAGCCGGAACAGGGAACGGAACGACTCGAGGTAGTCCGGCAGCAGGTACACGAACAGCTTGAGGCTGACCAGGATACCGACCGCGGTCGCCAGGTCCTTCGAACGGACGACGTGGCCCTGCTCGCGCGCCTTCTTCAGCTTCTGGGTCGAGGCCTTTTCTGTCTTGTCGCCGGAGGTGCCGTCAGCCATGCGCCGCCCCCATCTGCTGCTGGAGCATCTCCAGCACCTGGTTGGTCATCTGCACGTAGTGTTCGGGGATGAAGCGCACGACCTGCACCAGCATCATCAGGCCGAACAGCGTCACCAGCGAAAAGCCCAGCGAGAACAGGTTCAGCGACGGCGCCACGCGGTTCAGGAAGCCGAAGCCGATCTGCACCACCATCGTCGAAAACACGATCGGCAGCGCCAGCAGGATCGCGGCCGAGAACACCCAGCCCACGTTCAGCGCCACCGTCTGCAGCAGCAGATTGCCCGCAGTCGATGCTGTTGCGCTGCCGACCGGCCAGGCCAGGAAGCTCTGGCCCAGCACGCCGGCCAGCACGAGGTGGCCGTCGACGGCGAAGAACACGAGGATCGCCACGAGGCCCAGCAGGGTCGAGATCACGTCCGACTGCTGGCCGTTGATCGGGTCGTTCATCTGCGCCATCGAAAAGCCCACCTGGCTCGAGACGAGGAAGCCGAGCATGTTCACGACCGCCATCGTCAACTGCAGCGCGAAGCCGATCACGCCGCCGATCACGGCCTGCTCGACCATCACGACGACGCCGGCCAGCGAGAACGGGTCGGGCATGACGGCGCCCTTCGTCAGCGGCAGCATCAGGAAGGCGAGCACCACGGACAGCAGCGCGCGCACCGGCACCGGCACCAGCGCGTCGCCGATGACGGGTGCCGTCGACAGCAGCGCCATGACGCGGCAGAACGGCCACCACAGTGCGCTGATGAACGGCAGCAGCAGGTGGGAGACTTCCAGCATCAGCCGACCAGGGTCGCGGCGCGCTGGAACACGCTCACGCAATAGTCCATCAGTTTGCCGGTCATCCAGTGACCGGCGAGGATCAGGGCCACCAGCGTCACGAGCAGGCGCGGCAGGAAGCTCAGCGTCTGCTCGTTGATCTGGGTGGCGGCCTGCACGAGGGCGACGATGACGCCGGTCACGAGGCCAGGCAACACCAGCACCATCACGAGCAGCATCACCAGCTGCAGGGCTTCGACGATGAAGTCGACGGCGATATCAGGAGTCATACGAGTAGGTTGCAGCCGGCTAGATGCCGTGGATGCTGCCGACGAGAGTATTCACGGTCAGGGTCCAGCCATCGACCAGCACGAACAGCAGCAGCTTGAACGGCAGCGAGATGACGAGGGGCGAAAGCATCATCATGCCCATGGCCATCAGCACCGACGACACCACCAGGTCGATGATCAGGAACGGAATGAACAGCATGCAGCCGATCTGGAATGCGCTCTTGAGCTCGGACAGCACGAAGGCCGCCAGCTTCACGGTGAAGCCGCGGTCCATCGGCTTCATCTCGGCCGGTTCGCCGGACAGGTGCGCGATCTGGGCCAGCGCGGTCTTGCTGGTCTGCGCGAGCATGAAGCGCGACAGCGGCACCTCGGCGATCTTGAGCGCCTGCTCCAGCGAGATCTTGTCCTTGTCGTAAGGGACGAACGCGTCGTTCCAGACCTGCATGCCGACCGGGCGCATGACGAGCAGCGTGAGGATCAGCGCGACGCCCGTGATGATCCGGTTGGGCAGGCCCTGCTGCAGGCCGAGGGCCTGGCGCAGCAGCGACAGCACGATCACGAAGCGGGTGAAGCTGGTCATCATCATGACCATCACGGGCAGCAGCCCGAGGATGGTCATCAGCACCAGGATCTGCGACTTCACCGTCAGGCCGCTGGTCGAACCGGGGATGATGCCGGGAAGGACGTCCTGCCCCGCCGGGGCGGCCCAGGCGCTCGCGCCGGCCAGCAAAAGAACGGCGCCGGTCAAGATTGCCGGCGCATGGCGGCGCAGGGGAGCCAAAACCGCGGCGCCGCGAACCTGCAACGTCATGACGTGATCAGGTCCAGGTTGAGGCCGTCCAGATCGATCACCTTGAGGCCGTACTGCTCGCCCGCGACGACCACTTCGGCGCGCCCGATGGCGGCGCCGTTGACCTTGATGACGAGCGGCTCGCCCGCCATGGCGTCGAGCGGCAGCACGCTGTCCGGGCCGATCGCCATCAGTTCCTGCAGCGAGACGCGGGCCGAGCCCACTTCCAGCGTCAGCGTCACGGGGATGCGGCGCATCATCTGCGGCAGGCGCGCCGACGCTTTCGACGCGGCCGCGGGCTTGCCTTCCGCGGCGGATTCGCCGGCCATCGGCGTGTCGTCGATGAGGATGTCGTCTTCAGCGAATTGATCGTTCAGGTTCATGATGATTACTCGGCGTCTTCAAAAGAGGTTAAACACAGCTTGCCCTTGTGCTCGGCGACGGCGGCGGTAAACAACCGGGCCTCGTCGAGCAGGACGTCGGCCCGGCCCACATTCACCGGAATCACATCGCCCACTTTCAGGTCGAACAGTGCGCCCAGGGTGATTTCCTTGCTGACCAGGCGGCCGTCCAGCTTGACCTGGAGCTTGGTCTCGAGCGGCTCGGCCGGACCGCGCGCGGCGGTCGAGCGGCCGGTTTCCGGGCGCAGCGTGCCCAGAATGGTGGCCATCAGTTGCTGATCGGGCGCGATCCAGAACTGGCCGGTGTTGTCGTTGTTATCACGTACCCGCACGCGCACGGCCCAGTTGCTCTCGCCGGGCATTGCCGAAGCCACCACGGCATTGGCGTGGACGGGTCGCGGCGCGACGTCCATTGCAACATTGGCAGCGACGCGTGCATACAACAAATCCACCATTTGTTGCGTCAGGACGACGCCCAATCTTTCCTCGGTGGCCGTCACGCGCTCCGTTTGCGGGTCGCGTTGCGTTGCGCCTGCGCTACGTCCGCCGTAGCGCCGTTCCAACAGTGTCAGTAATAAACCACGCTCGAAAGTAACCGCGACGGTGCCCAGCGCACCCAGAACGGCCATCCAGCGCAGGTTATGTTCTTGCGGCACACGGCCGAATTCAATGTGTTCGAGACGCCAGCCGGCCCAGTAACGACGGGCGCTACCCTGCATCGCGGTGTCCAGGTCCTCCTGAAGACGCGCCGCAAACTGGGGCAGCATATGTACCGGACGCCCTAGCAGGCAGGGGTCGAGCACTTGGTGCTGCAGGGTGGTATCGGGATTTGCAATCGGCATGGTCAAATTAAAAAAATGATAAGCAGAGATGCTTTCTTTTCATTCCTCTGGGCAACTATTATAACCGGGAAACTGTGTCACGCCATTTGATTTTCCCCTTTGAATTCGCCATTGCCCTACGGTAAGATGCAGTTACTGCGCTGGGAAAAACAAAAATTCACTCTGGGTCACTGACGAAACCGCAGGTATTCTCTCCGGTTCTGGCCGAGAAACCAAGCCACAATATGACGTTTGAAATTTAACAATTTTCCAAATGTTAATATTTGTTGCAACAAATGCAATGCCAATCGTCGATAGCAACATTTACTAAAAGTCACAACCCGCAAACTTACAGCATGGGAGCGATGAACACGATGGGAACTGAACTTGCCGGCCAAATCCGGGCCGACCTGGCAGCCCTCACCAACGACGCCAGCCGCCTTGCCGTCGTGGCGCCGTCGGTGGATGCCGGCCACCCCGCCCTGGCGGATGGCAGCGGCAACTTCTCCTTCGCGCAGAGCATGAAGAATGCCCTGGTCAGCGTGGACCAGGACCAACAGGTGGCCAACCAGAAGATGGAAGCCGTGGACAGCGGCAAGAGCGACGACCTGGTCGGCGCCATGCTGTCGTCGCAGCAGGCCAACCTGTCGTTTTCGATGCTGATGCAGGTTCGTAACAAAGTCATGGGCGCCGTCGACGAGCTGCTCAAGCTGCCCGTCTGACAGGAAAAACTCCGATCGTGATTGCCACCCTCAAGTCCGCCTTCGGCGGCAAGCGCCTGGCCCTGCCGCCCGCGCTGACCAAGAACCTGACCCCGATGCTGGTGCTGGCCATCGGCATTACCGCGGCGGTCATGCTGTACATGTGGAACGACCAGGCCGGCTACAAGCCGGTGTTCGGCGCCCACGAGAAAGTCGTCGCCAGCGACATGATGGGCGTGCTCGATGCCGAGCACGTCCCCTACCGCATCCATCCGGATTCCGGCCAGGTGATGGTCCCGACCGGCCAACTGGGCAAGGTGCGCATGCTGCTGGCCGCCAAGGGCGTGACCGCGCAGCTGCCGGCCGGCCTGGAGCTGATGGACAAGAACGACCCGCTGGGCGTGTCGCAGTTCGTGCAGGACGTGCGCTTCCGCCGCGGCCTGGAAGGCGAGCTGGCGCAGTCGATCCTGACGCTGGACGCCATCGCCGCGGCACGCGTGCACCTGGCAATCGCCAAGTCGTCGTCGTTCGTCGCGAGCGACGGCGATAAATCGTCGGCGTCCGTTGTGATAGCGGTAAAGCCGGGCCACAACCTGTCGAACGAACAGATCGCCGCGATCGTGAACCTCGTCGCGGGCAGCGTCGCGGGCCTGGCCCCGAGCCGCGTGTCGCTCGTCGACCAGGGCGGCAACTACCTGTCGTCGCGCGTGGACCTGACCGAAGGCTTCGACGGCGCCGCCCAGGGCGACGCCGCCGCCAAGCGCTACCAGGATGACGCGCGCGCCAACGTGGCCGGCCTGCTCGGTCCCGTGCTCGGCACCGACAACTTCAAGGTCAGCGTGACCGCCGACGTCGACAACGACAAGATCGAGGAAACGCAGGAGAAGTACGGCGCGGACCCGAAGGTCACCAGCGAAGCGATGCGCGAAGAGATGGAAAAGAGCCGCATGGCGCTCGGCGTGCCGGGCACGCTGTCGAACCGTCCGCCGGTCGCGAGCAATCCGCCGGCCGATCCGAACGCCGCCGCCAGCGCGAACGGTGCCGCCGCGCCGAACGCCCAGCCAGACGACGGCAGCGCGCGCAAGAACGCGACGACCCGCCAGTACGCCTACGACCGTGCGATCACGCAGATCAAGCGCTCGCGCGGCCGCCTCAAGAAGCTGTCGGTGGCCGTGGTGCTGAACAACGCCAAGTCGGCGACGCCGAAGACGGGCTGGAGCCCGGCCGAGATCGCCAACATCGACAAGATCCTGCGCGGTGGCCTGGGCATCGACACCACCCGCGGCGACGTGCTGACGGTGTCCTCGCTGAACTTCCCGGCGCCGATCCCGGTCGAGCCGTGGTACCAGGAACGCGACAACATCGTCGACATGGCCGGCTACGCGATGTACGCGATCGGCGCCCTGCTCGGCTGGCTCCTGGTCCTGCGTCCGCTGATGCGCATGCTGAACAAGCGCGTCGCGCCGCAGACTGCCGCTGCGCCGAACCTGGCGACCGTCCAGGCCGGCGCAGGCAATGCCCTGCCGGGCGCGCACAGCGCCGGCGCATTGCCGGCACCGGCCGGCACGGCGGCGCATGCCACGGCGGGCGCACTGCCTGCGCCGGAGACGGCCTCGACGAGCGGCACGCTGCCGGTCCAGGCGCTGCTCGAGGAATACGATTTGCCCCCGGCCGGTTCGGCCGTGGATGTGATGGTCGACCACCTGAAGGTCCTGGCGGGCAAAGAGCCGGAGCGGGTGGCGGAAGTGGTCAAACAATGGGTGCAAAAGAAAAATGGCGGATCTGAACAATAACGACGTGCAGGAAGCAGTGCTGAGCCCGGTCGAGCAGGCTGCGATCGTGCTGCTGTCCATCGGCGAAGAACCGGCCGCGGCCGTTCTGCGCTGCCTCGAACGCGAAGAATTGATCGAGCTGACCCAGGTGATGAGCCGGATGAGCGGCATCAAGGTCGACGCCGTGAAGAACTCGATCCAGAAGTTCTTCGACGACTACCGCCAGCAAAGCGGCCTGCACGGCGCGTCGCGCAGCTACCTCAAGCGCTCGCTCGACCTGGCGCTGGGCAGCGAAATCGCGAATTCCGTGCTCAACACGATCTACGGCGACGCGATCCGCCCGATGATGGCGCGCCTGCAGTACGCGTCGCCGAAGTGGCTCGCGGACTACATCGCCGCCGAGCACGTGCAGATGCAGGCCGTGTTCCTCGCGTTCCTGCCGCCCGCGCTGGCCGGCCAGATCATCGACGCGCTGCCGGAAGACGGCCGCGAACTGGTGCTGCTGAACCTGGCGCGCCTGGAAGAGATCGACCGCGACCTGCTGTCCGAGCTGGAAGAGCTGGTGCAGCGCTGCCTGTCCGCGCTCGACACCCAGAGCGCCACCGTGGAAGGCGTGCGCCAGGCGGCCGACATCCTGAACCGCCTGCCGAACAACCGCGCTACGATGGTCGAGCTGCTGCGCGCGCACGATCCGGACGTCGTGTCCAGGATCGAGATGTCGATGTACGACTTCTTCATCCTGTCGAAACAGACCGAACAGACCATCACGCGCCTGCTCGACGAGATCCCGCTGGAGCAGTGGGCGATCGCGCTCAAGGGTGCCGAACCGGCCCTGCGCGACGCGCTGCTCGGCGCGATGCCGAAGCGCCAGGCGCAGAGCTTCGAGGACCTCATGAAGCGTTCCGGCCCCGTGCCGATGTCGCGCATCGTGCAAACGCGCCAGGAGATCATGGCGCAGGTCAAGGAGCTTGCCGACAACGGTGAGATCGAAGTCCAGCTGTTTGCCGAGGCGACCGCCGAATGAAGCAGTTCCGGCCTTACCACTTCCCGCCGCTGGCGCAGTTCATCGCTGCCGGCGCGGCCAAGGGCGCGCAATCGTCGTCCTCGGCCACGCCGACCGAAGACTGGCAGAGCGCCGTGGCCGACGGCTACCGCCAGGGCCAGCGCGAAGGCTATGAAGTCGGCCTGGACGAAGGCCGCGCGGACGGCTACGACGCCGGCCATGCGGAAGGTGTCGAGCGCGGCGTCGACGAAGGCCGCCAGCAGGCGCTGACCGAGCTGGAAAAGATGGCCAAGCCGGTCGACGCGATGCTGCGCAGCCTGAGGAAGATGAAGACCGAATTCCGCAACGCGCAGCGCAAGGAAGTGGTGGACCTGGTCGGCAAGATCGCCCGCCAGGTGATTCGCGCCGAGCTGGCGCTGCAGCCCGTGCAGATGCTGAACCTCGTCGACGAAGCGCTGGCCGCGATGCCGCCGACGCGCGACGACGTGGAAGTCTTCATGAATCCGGAAGAACTCAAGCGCATCCAGGAGCTCGATCCGAAACGCGCCAAGAAATGGAACCTGATGGCCGATCCGGGCCTGGACCTGGGCGAATGCCGCGTGCGCGCGGGCGACCATGAAGTGGACGCCGGCTGCCAGAACCGCCTGGCCGCCTGCATGACGCAGGTCCGCGAAAGCCTGGACGGCGCCGCCAGGGAGGACGCCGAATGAGCGCCCTGGCCGAAACCCTGCGCGCGCTGGAGATCAAGGCCCCGCCGGTCGCGACGCCCACCGGGCGTCTCGTCGCCGTGCAGGGCCTGCTGCTCGAAAGCGTGGGCTGCCGCCTGCACACGGGCCAGCGCTGCCGCGTCGAGACCGTCGACGGCACCTGGCTCGATGCGCAGGTCGTGGGCTTTCGCGACAAGGTGACGTACCTGATGCCGTTCAAGCAGGCCGACGGCCTCGTGACCGGCGCCCGCGTGCTGCCGGCCACCGGCCCGTCCAGCATCCAGATCGGCCCGTCGTGGATGGGCCGCATGGTGAACGGCCTCGGCGAGCCGATCGACGGCCGCGGCAAGCTGGGTGGCGAAGAGACCCTGTCGACCACGCCGCCCAAGGTCAACCCGCTGCGCAAGGCGCCGGTGGAAGAGCCGCTGGACGTGGGCGTACGCGCGATCAATTCGATGCTCACGATCGGCAAGGGCCAGCGCGTCGGCCTGATGGCAGGTTCCGGCGTCGGCAAGTCCGTGCTGCTCGGCCTGATCACGCGCCAGACCGTGGCCGACGTGATCGTCGTGGGCCTGATCGGCGAACGTAACCGCGAAGTCCGCGAGTTCATCGAGAAGTCGCTGGGCCCCGAGGGCCTGAAGCGCGCCGTCGTGGTGGTGGCGCCGGCCGACGAGTCGCCGCTGATGCGCGTGATGGCGACGGAACTGTGCCACTCGATCGCGGCGCATTTCCGCGACCGCGGCCAGAACGTGCTGCTGCTGTGCGATTCGCTGACCCGCTACGCGATGGCGCTGCGCGAAGTCGCGCTGTCGCTGGGCGAGCCGCCGGCTACGCGCGGTTATCCGCCGTCGGTGTTCTCGAACCTGCCGCAGCTGGTGGAATCGGCCGGCAACGGCGAAAACGAGAACGGCAGCATGAGCGCCATCTACACCGTGCTGGCCGAAGGCGACGACCAGCAGGACCCGGTCGTCGACAGCGCCCGTGCGATCCTCGACGGCCACATCGTGCTGACGCGCGAACTGGCCGAACGCGGGCACTACCCGGCGATCGACGTCGCGCAATCCATCAGCCGCTGCATGGCGCAAGTGGTCGCCCCGGAACACGCGCTGGCCGCGCGCAAGCTCAAGGCCGCGCTGGCGAAGCATGCGCGCGTGCGCGACCTGATCCCGCTCGGCGCTTATCAACCGGGGGCCGATCCTGAAACCGACCGCGCCGTCAAGCTGCATCCGCATATCGAAGCATTCCTGTGCCAGGGCACGCGCGAAGACGCGCCGTTCGCGGGTTGCGTCGACCAGTTGAAAGCGATGATGGCATGAGCAAGCGCGAAACGATCACCAGCCTGGATACCCTCGTACGCGTACGCAGCACCGAGGTCGAGCGCATGCAGACGGCGCTGGCCAAGAAAGAAGCGACGCGTGTGCGCTACCAGACCAGCGTGGACCGCCTGACGGCCCTCGCCGAAGGCAGCGGCCCGTCGGGCGAGCCGGCCGGCGCGCGGCCGCTGTCGCCGGCGCTGGCCATGAATTGCGGTAATTATAAGCAGGCCGTGTTCGCCCTCGCGGACACCCATCGCACCGACCTGCAGCTGCACGAGGCCGACATGGCCGTCGCGCAGCAGAACCTGGCCCACGCCTGGACGCGGCGTGAACTGCTGGGCAAAGTGCTGGAGCAGCATGAGGTCGCGTACGCGCGCGCGCAGGAACGCACGCAGCGCAAGCGCGAGGATGAGATTGCCACGCAGTCGTGGCTGGCAAAGAACGCATAAGCAGGAGAACCGATATGGCAACGAGCGCGATCACCGCACCTACCTACGACCCGACCAGTACCGCCAAGGCGCTGGCCGACCAGTACGTCTCGGGTATGCAGACCCAGCTGACCAACCAGACCACGACGGCGACCAACACCGCCAAGGCCCTGAGCACGCTGAGCGACGCGATCTCGGCCTACCAGACCGCGCTGGCCGGCATGACGGGCATCGGCCACTCGATGCTCGCACAGAGCGCGACCCTGTCCGACACGACGTTCGGCACGGCCACCGCCAGCTCGACCGCCGCCGCCGGCGCCTACAGCCTGTTCGTGCAGCAAGTGGCGACCAGCAGCCAGGTCTCGTACGACAGCCTCGCCGACGGGTCGCAGCTCGGCGGCCAGCTGACCATCAACCTCGCGGACGAAGGCGCGAACGTGAACACGGCCAACTTCGCCGTCCAGCTGGACGGCACCGCCGACACGGACGGCGACGGCAAGCTGAGCGTGCGCGAACTCGCGGCCGCCATCAACAACGCCAGCGGCAACGCGGGCAAGGTCTCGGCCGGCGTCATCACGGTCAGCGGCGCGCCGCGCCTCGTGTTGACGTCGACGAACACGGGCGTAGCCAACACCGTTTCGGTGGACGCGACCACGGCCACCGACGCCGGTCTGCAGACGGGCTTCGCGTCGCGCACCGTCATGACGGCCGCGCAGGACGCCATCGTTTATCTGGGCGACCCGACCAATCCGGCGACCGCGATGATCCAGCAGGCGTCGAACACGTTCACGAACATCGACGGCGTGACATTCACCGCGACCCATGCCCAGGCGGCAGGCAGCGCGCCGATCACGTTGACGGTCGCCGGCAACACCAGTGGCACGACGGCGAACGTCCAGGCGTTCGTCGACGCCTACAACAAGCTGAAAACGGCGCTCGACGGCCTGGTCAGCGCGGGCGACCCCAAGAACAACGTCGCCGCCGGCGCGTTCGCCCACGATTCGGGTGTGACGGCCCTGCGCAGCCGCATCGTCGACCTGCTGCGCCCGGCCGGCGTGCTGTCGCTGGCCAGCTACGGCATCACGGCCGCGCGCGACGGCACCATCAGCCTGGACTCGACCCGTTTGCAAAAGCAGCTGGCCGTGAATCCGACCGGCCTCGACACGTTGATCGGCACCGCCAGCACGTCGGCGCCGACCGGCATCGCGGGCGCCCTGAACACGTATTTGAACACGTGGAGCAACCTGACCACCGGCCAGATCCAGCAGCGTACGGACGCGAACTCGAAGCTGCAATCGGACCTGACCCAGCGCCAGACGGACATCGACGCCAAGTACGACTCGGCCTACCAGCGCTATCTGAAGCAATACACCGCCCTGCAGACCCTGCAGGCGACGATGCAAAACAATTCTTCGATGTTCAGCTCGCTGTTCAGCAGCAGCTCATCCAACTGAGAGATTCGAGATGTCTTATACCGAAGCCTACAGCAGCTATCACGCGACCAGCCTGGACGCGCAAACGTCGCGCGCCTCGCCGATCGAGCTCGTGCTGGTGCTCACCGACGGCTTGCTCGACGAACTGGCGCGCGCCCGGGCCCACATCGTGGCCAAGCGCTACGAACAGCGCGCGGGCAGCATCAACAAATGCGTCGACATCATCAATGGCCTGTCCAGCTCCCTCGATTTCGAGGGCGGCGGCCAGGTCGTGGCCAACCTCGCCAACCTGTATGACTTCTGCGTCACGCACCTGCATGGCGCCGGCATCAAGCAGGACCCGGCGATGGTCGACGAAGTCGTGAAGATCATGACCACAATCCGCCAGGGCTGGGCCGGCGTACAGGCACGCAATGGCTGACGCGAACGCCCCGCAGGCGCGGCTGGCCCGGTTGGCTCAGCTGGGCGACGCCCTGCAGGCCGCG
Source organism: Massilia luteola (assembly GCF_034420155.1). Classification (NCBI taxonomy): domain Bacteria; kingdom Pseudomonadati; phylum Pseudomonadota; class Betaproteobacteria; order Burkholderiales; family Oxalobacteraceae; genus Massilia; species Massilia luteola. The sequence continues at coordinate 87,541 of NZ_JAXOFN010000020.1, read as the reverse complement.
GCAGCCCGCGAGGATTGGGACAGGCTGGGCGAACAGGCCCGCACCCTGCTTCCGGCACTGCGCAAGCTTGCCGCGCAGGGTCCGTGGACTGCCTCCGAACACGCCGCGCTGGAACGCGTGGTCGCCCTGCACGACGCGGCTGCCCAGGGCGTCGCCTCCGCCGCCCGCGCGCTCGAAGCGCGTCTGGAAGAGATGCGCGCCAACAAAGACGGCTGGATCGCCTACGCGATGTACAGCGAAACCGAACCGGACGTAAGCCAAGAATGACGATGATGCTCAACACCGTAACCCCGTCCGCATCGGCCCAGCCGGCCAAGCAAGCGAACGCGCCGGCTCCCGCCAAGGACGCGCAGGCCACGGCGGCGTCCGCCAAATCCGCAGCGCCCGCCAAATCCGCGACGCCTGCGAAGCCCGCGGCTGCCGACGCCGCCCCGGCACCGGCCCAGCCGTTCGCGCGCTGGCTCGGCCTGCAGGAAAGCGGCGCCGCCGCCCAGGCGCTGGCGGCAGCCCAGCCGGCCGCAGCGGGCACGGACGACGGCACGGCGCCGGCAGCCGCCGGCGCGCCGGCCGCGGCCGACGGCAAGTCGGCGGACGACGCCAAGACCGCAGCCACGCCGGACGGCTCCCTGCTGGCCGCGATGGCGATGCCGCTGATGCCGCTGTCGCCGCAACAGGTCACCCAGGCCGTGCAAGCCGCCCAGGGCGGCGCGCATGGCAGCGCCGACGATGCCGGCAAGTCCGACACGCCGGCCCAGCCGCTGGCGGTCTCCGGCCAGGACGGCCGCCGCGCGGCAATCGCCCTGCCCCAGGCCGCGCTCGCGCAGGCACTGCAGGCAACGCAGGCGGCCCAGCCGGATGCGACGGCTGCGAACGTGCACCTGGCCGTCCAGGGCAATGCCGCCAACGGCAACGCCGGCACCGGCACCGGCGGGCAGGACGCCAGCACGGACGGCTCCGCCACACAGAACGCGCAAGCCGGCACCAACACCGCCGCGGCTGCGGCCGTGCCGGGCGCCATGACGCTGCCGTCGGCCCAGCCGGCCGCCGACACCGTCAAGCTGGCCGGTCCGCCGACCGCATGGCGCCAGACGCTGCAGGAAACGCTGGGCGACCGCCTGAACGTCCACGTCGGCAACAACGTGCAGCAGGCGACGATCAGCATCGAACCGCCCCAGCTGGGACGCATCGACATCGCGATCCGCCACAGCGCCGGCACGCTGGAAGTGAACATCTCGGCCACCAACGGCGACGTGCTACGCCAGTTGCAGACCGTCAGCGACAACCTGCGCAACGACTTGTCGCAGCGCCAGTACACGGAGGTCGCCGTGACAGTGACCCCGGCACCCAAGAACAATGCGGCGCCGTTCGGCGATCCGCAACAGCAGGGCCGCGGCCGCCAACAGGGCCGCGACCAGGAAAACGAGCCCGGCCGCGGTCTGGCCGAGGCCGGCAATCCCGCGTCCGTGTTCCATCTCGGCCGCGACTCGTAAGCAATCGACGCATCCACAGCGCCCTGTGGCGTGAGTAACAACATGAGCAAAATGAAAATGATTATCGCCATCGCCGGCGCCGTGATCGTCAGTGCGGCCGGCGCAGGTGGCGCGGTGTGGTGGTTCATGCCCAAACCCGCGGCGGCCGCCGGCGCGGCGAAGAAGGCAGAATCGGACAAGCCCAGGGACGGCAAGCCGGTCAAGTACGTGACCCTGGACAAGGTCATCGTGATGCTGCGCCGCGGCCCTGAAGACACCGACACGCACTACCTGTCGACCGACCTCGTGCTCTCGACGGAAGTGTCGAAGGAAAAGGAAACGAAGGAAAACCTGCCGCTGCTGCGCAGCCTGGCGGTGCGCACCTTGTCGGCCTACACGATGAAGGAAGCGGCCAACATGACGGTCGAGCAGTACGCCGACCAATTGAATAAATCCTTCGACGCCAATTATGAGCACGAGCACACGGAAAAACCGTTCGTGCAAGTCATGATCGGCAAGCTGATCATCGAATAACCATCGGGGACAACGTGGGTTACATGACCGACTACGCCGACAGCTACGCCAGCAGCGAATATGCCGACGCCGCCATCCACGCGGCCATGAGCGCGGCCGAGGAGCAGAAGCACCTCGTCGCCTACGCGCCGCTCGTCAAGCGCATCGCGCGCCAGCTCACGTCGCAGGTGTCGGGCGCGATGGGCCGCGAGGACATGGAACAGATCGGATTGATGGGCCTGCTTGAAGCGCTGCGCCGCTACGGCACCCCGGACACCGGCTTTTCCAGCTATGCCTCGCTGCGCGTGCGCGGCGCGATCCTCGACGAACTGCGCCGCCAGGACTGGCGTCCGCGCGCCGTGCGCCAGGACAGCCACAAGATGCGCGACGCCGTGCGCGCCCTCACCCGCAAGCTCGGCCGCGAACCGAACGACAAGGAAGCGGCGGACGCGCTCGGCATCAACCAGGAAGAGTGGCGCCAGTTCCTGCTGGACGACTGCGCGGAGGAACTGCTCAGCTTCGACGACATGCTGCAGGAAGCGACCGAACGCGCCCACAGCGCCCCGGGTCCGGAAGAGCAGTTCATGGTGCGCCGCAGCCTCGAGCAGGCGCTGGGCGCGTTGAACGAACGCGAGCAGCGCGTCGTCCAGATGATTTATGAATTCGAGCTCAGCTACAAGGAAATCGCGGCCGTGCTCGACCTGTCCGATGCCCGCGTCTGCCAGCTCAACAAAAGTGCGCTGGCCAAGATGAAAGCGGCGCTGGCCCAGGCCTGAACGACCACAAGAAAGGTAATAATAATCATGCAAATCCTCGGCATTCTCATCGTGCTCGGCGCCGTGTTCGGCGGTTTTACGATGATGGGCGGCACAGTGAACGCCATCTGGCAGCCCACCGAGCTGATCGTCATCTGCGGCGCCGCCATCGGCGCCCTCGTGCTGGGCAATCCCAAGCACGTGCTGGCCGAACTGTTTTCCCAGACGAAAAGGATCACGCGCAAACACAGGCACGATTCCGAGTTCCAGCGCCAGTTGCTGCTCCTGATGTACGAACTGCTGCAGACGGCCGCCGGCGGCCTCAAGGCGCTCGACGCCCACGTCGAAGCGCCCAAGGACAGCCCGATGTTCCAGCGCTATCCGCTGATCCTGGAAGAGCCCAAGCTGCTGGCGTTCATCGTCGACAACTTCCGCCTGATGGCCATGGGCAAGATCAACGCCCACGAGCTGGAAGGCGTGCTCGAGCAGGAGCTCGACGCCATCCACGAAGAGCTGACCCAGCCGTCCAAATCGCTGCACAAGATCGCCGAGGCAATGCCGGGCTTCGGCATCCTCGCCGCCGTGCTGGGCATCGTGATGACGATGAACTCCGTCGGCGAAGGCGCCGACACCGCCGAGATCGCGGAACGCGTCGGCGCGGCGATGGTCGGTACGTTCATCGGTATCTTCATGTGCTACGGCGTGCTCGATCCGATCTCCGGCATGATGAAGCAGCTGGTCAATTCCGAAGCGTCGACGATGGAAACCGTGAAGGTGGTGCTGTGCACCCACGTGGCCGGCAAACCGCCCCTGCTGGCGATCGACGCGGGCCGCCGCCTGATCCAGCTGAATACCAAGCCCAGCTTCGCCCAGCTCGAAGCCTGGATCAACGCGATGGCCGACGGCGACGATGCCGGCGCCAAGCGCAAGGCCTGATCCGGACCTGGAGCAATCAGTGCAAGCAACCAAAAAAGGCCCCGAGAAGCACCACGAAGCCACCATCGTCAAACGTGGTGGCGGCAAGCATCACGAGGACGAACACGGCGGCGCGTGGAAGGTGGCGTTCGCCGACTTCTGCATGGCGCTGATGGCCCTGTTCCTCGTGCTGTGGCTGATCGCCGCACGCGACGCCCAGCAGGCCAAGGCGATCATTCGCGACAACACGGCCAGCGGCCTGATCGACGGCACCGGCGGCAAGCCGGAAGTCAAATCGAGCCCGGCCGGCAGCCTGATCGAGCGCTTCCAGCTCCCCAGGAGTAACGGCGGCAGCCAGGGCCCGAGCACCGGTAACAAATCGAACACCCCGGCCATGCGCACGAAGTACGAATCGCCGTCCGAACTGGCCGCGCTGGCGCATCAACTGGAACAGATGAGCGTGGACGCCGGTCTCGCGTCGAACCTTGCCACCGTGATCACGCCGGACGGTTTGCGCGTGATGCTGCACGACACCGACCGCCAGGGCATGTTCGTGCGCGGCAGCCCGCTGCCGACCGCCCGCTTCGCAAAACTGTTGCGCGCGATGGCACCGCTGTTCGAAAAAATGGAAAATCAGATGTTGATCGTAGGCCATACTGATTCCGTGCAGTACACTAACGCGGGACCGGCGAGCTATTCCAACTGGAGCCTGTCGGTCAACCGCGCTCTGGCTGCGCGGTCCGAGCTGCTTATCGGCGGCATGCGGGGCGAAACCATCCTGCAACAGGTCGGCATGGCCGACCGCGCCCCGATCGATGCGGCCCATCCAGATGCTGCGGCCAACCGCCGTATCGAACTCTTGATCCTGACCAGCAGGCAGGCCGCTGCCGTCAAGACCATGTTCGGCGCGCCGCCGGCGACCGACTCCCTGACAGAGGACGCGTCCACGTCCCGGACGGACGATGCAGAGCTCAAGGACCTGCGCAGCCAGATGGTAAAGAAACCATGACGATTCAATCGAAAACCCGAGGACCACGCATGAAGATCTCCAGCGCCTCCACGCCTTCCGTCTCGATCGCTCCGCAGGCAGGCGGTGCCGCCGCGCCGGCCGCGGCCCCCGCCGCGCCCGCGGGCACGGATGCCCTCGAATCCGCCGTGCTGCAGCCGGCGCAGAACGCGATCAAGGCCCTGCCCGACTTCGATGCCGCCCGTGTGGCCGAGCTGCGCGACGCGCTGGCCAAGGGCGAGCTGCCGTTCGACGCGGGCCGCCTGGCCGGCCTGATCCAGCGCTTCCACGGCAGCGGCAACAAGGCTTGACACCATGAGCCGCCTGACCCGCGACCAGGCCGTCGCGCGCCTGCTGGACGGCGTCCAGGCCGACCTTGGCGCCTGCGGGACGATCCGCGACCTGCTGGAACGCCAGTTCCAGGCCGCCCTGCGCCACCGCGGCGCGGAGCTCGCCACGCTTGCCGGACAACTCTCGCCCGAGCTGGACGCGATGGAACAACGCCGCCAGCAGCGCGTGCAGCTCGTGCGCGCCCTGCTGGGCCCGCACGCGACGATGGACGACCTGTTCGGCAGCCTGCCGACGTCGCTGCGCACGCGCGGCCGCAACGACTGGGAAACGCTCGAGACGCTCGTGCGCGACTGCAAGCAGGCGACGACGCGCAACGGCAACCTGATGGCCGAACAATTTACGATCATGCAACGCCTGCTGCACGGCGAAGACGATACCTATGCGCCACGCTGAATTCACGACGGCTATCCCCGCCCTCACCCCGACTTCGGCCACCGCGCCGACTGCGCCTTTAAGCAACGGCGGCGGCAAGTTCGGCGGCATCTTCAACGAGGTCGAGGGCGAGGTGTCCGACTTCATCCAGAATGGCGGCGGCGATTTCGCGACGAGCGCGACGCTCAGCGCCGAGGGCCGCATGTGGGCCGCGCGCAGCCAGGGCGCGACGGCCGCCGTCATGGGCGACGGCGCCGACACGTCGCCCGACCAGCAGGCTTTCCTGGCAAGCATCGCCCCCTGGGCCAAGGAAGCAGCCGACAAGCTGGGCGTGGCGCCGGAGCTCGTGTCCGCGCACGCCGCGCTGGAATCCGGCTGGGGCCAGCGTCCGCTGCGCAATGCGGACGGCAGCTCGACCTATAACCTGTTCGGCATCAAGGCCAACGCCGGCTGGCGCGGCAACGTGGCCGAGTCGGCCACCACGGAATACGTGGGCGGCGCCGCGCTCAAGACGAGCGCACGCTTCCGCGCCTATCCGGACCAGGCCAGCGCCTTCCGCGACTATGCACAAATGCTGATCGACAATCCGCGCTTCCATGGCGCGCTCGGCGCCGGGAACAATGCCCATGCGTTCGCCGCGGGCCTCGCGAAGGGCGGCTACGCCACCGACCCGGCCTATGCGGCCAAGCTGTCCCGCCTGGCCGGCAAATTACAAAACGTCAGCGGCTGATCTGCATGTCGATCGGCTCAACCGTGCCAGGTCCGGCGACACGCATGCGGACGACCTGCCCGCTGCCGGCATTGCGCACCCGCACGACAGCCCCTTTTCCGCCCGCGTCCAATGCTTCTCCGGCCATGCTGACTTCGATGCCTTCGCGCCGCGCGACCATCGTCACCGCATCGCCGCGTTTCACCAGGATCGGTGTGGCGAGCTGTCCGCTGCGCAGGATGTCTCCTGGACGCAACATACGACGAGACATTTGTCCGACCGCATCGGCCGGATTACTGACCGGATCGGCAATGTTCGAAATATCACGGCGCTCGATCGTGACTTGTGCATCCGTCAACGCCTCGTTGGCCGCGACCGGCGCCGCCGCGATCGCGACCATGGCCGACACGCGCGCGCGGACGACGTATTCGTACCGCCATCCGGGCGTGTCCGGACAGCGCGCCACGAAGCGCATCCTCTGGGGAGAACGGGTATCGAGCGGTTCGATGGCCACCTGCTGGCTGCACGGCGGCGCCGCACGCGCGGCCACGACGGCAATGTCGAATTGTGGTTCGGTCAAGCCGGACGCCGCCATCTGTCTTTCGAGTTCGGCACGGGCGGCTTGTTCAATTTGCATCGGAATCGACGGCGCTGCTGCTTGCGCGAACGCAGAAAACAGCATCAGTGACGAAGCGGCAAGGGTTGCCTTACAGAAAGCAATCATTAGAGAATAGCGGCAGCGGAAAAACCTGATTCTACCAATCACACAGAAGTTCAACCGACAGGAGTTCCTGACATGACGATTAATTTCAAAGACGCACTGGGTGTGCATGCCGACGCGCTGGAATTGCGCGCCGAGCGCACCAAGGTGTTGGCGGCGAACATTGCGAATGAAAGCACGCCCGGCTACACCGCACGCGACATCGATTTTGGCGCCATGATGCAGGATCGCATCGACACCGAGAACGGCGAGCTCAGCCTGAGCGACGACCAGCCGCTGTACCGCGTGCCGTTCCACCCGAGCGCCGACGGCAACACCGTCGAGATCGGCGTCGAGCAAGCCGCCTTCGGCCAGAACTCATCCGATTTCAATACCAGCCTCACCTTCATCAACATGCAGTTGCGTGGTCTGGCGAAAGCCATCAACGGTCAATAACAGGTCAACAATGGGCTTCAAGGACATTTCCCAGATCGCCGGTTCGGCGATGTCGGCGCAGTCGGTGCGCCTGAACACGATCGCCAGCAACCTGGCCAACGCCGACGTCGCGGCCGGTTCCGAAGCGGAAGCTTACCGCGCCCGCAAGCCGGTCTTCGCGTCCGTCATGGACAACGAAGGCAGCGCGGGCGTGCAGGTGCTCGACGTGGTCGAGAGCGCCGAGCCGCTGCGCCGCGTGCACGAGCCGGACAATCCGAAGGCCGACGCCGACGGCATGGTCTATTACACGAACGTCAACGAAGTGTCCGAGATGGCCGACATGATGTCCGCCAGCCGCGCCTTCGAAACCAACGTCGAAGTCCTCGGACGTATCAAATCCATGCAGCAGTCGCTGCTCAAGCTGGGAGATTCCTGATCATGGTGACCACCACCTCCACCACCAACAGCCAGTTCGGCACGACGGCGAACACGGCTGCCGACAAGGTGTCGACCCAGGCGCCCACCGACGCCAACAAGGACATGTTCACCAAGCTGCTGGTGGCGCAGATCCAGAACCAGGATCCGCTGTCGCCGCAGGATCCGACCCAGTTCGTCAACCAGCTGTCGCAGCTGTCGCAGACCGAGGCGCTGCAGAACCTGTCGTCGACGACGACCGCCAGCGCGACCGTCCTGCAAAGCCTGCAGACGCTGGCGATGGGCGGCCAGGTCGGTTCCGACGTGACCGTGGCGACGAGCACCATCAAGGTCGACGGCAACAAGGTGAACGGCACCGTGCAGCTGAACGGCCTGAGCGCGGGCACGGACCTGATCCTGACCGGCACCGACGGCCAGCAGCACACGATCAACCTGGGCGCCGGTTCGGGCGCCCAGTCGTTTTCCATCGACCCGGACGCCCTTGGCCTGGCGCCCGGTTCGTACACGATCCAGGCCAAGCCATCGGACGGCAGCTCGCCCACGGTCGAAGTGGCGGCGCGCCTGAACAGCGTGCGCGTCAACGGCACGCACGTCGTGCTCCAGGTGGCGAACATCGGCGAGGTCGATCCCTCGTCCGTCACGGGTTTCAACGGCAAGACGGGCTCCTGAACGGCGCCGTCCCTCTACCGCAACGCATTTAAGGAATCGACATGAGCTTCGACATCGCACTGTCCGGCATCCAGGCCATCAACGAACAACTGAACACCGTCTCGAACAACATCGCCAACGCGGCCACCTACGGTTTCAAGGCCAGCCGCGCCAACTTCGCGTCGGTCATGGCGGGCACCCAGCCCAACGGCGTGGAAATCGGTTCGGTCACGCAGAACATCAGCCAGAACGGCAGCACCCAGACGACCGGCCGCGCCCTCGACGCCGCCATCGACGGCCGCGGCTTCTTCGTCAGCGTCAACAACCAGGGCACCACGCAGTATTCGCGCGTCGGCATCTTCTCGACCGACGCCAAGGGCGTCCTGATCGACAGCAACGGCAACAAGGTGCAGGGCTACGGTCCGTCCAAGAACGGCACGCTGGGCGCGATGGGCGACGTGCAGGTGCCGACCGGCCAGATCCCGGCCGTCGCGACCACCGGCGTTTCCTACGTCGGCAACCTGTCCGCCGACTGGACCCCGCCGACGACGACCACCTTCGACGCCACCGATTCGTCCAGCTACAACATGGTCAAGCAGTCGCTCGCGTACGACTCGCTGGGCACGCAGCACACGGTGTCGCAATATTTCGTCAAGACCGGTACCAGCGCGATCGACGTGTATTACGGCGTCGATGGCGCCGCGCCGGACCCGGCGACCAAGGTGAGTCTCGCGTTCGACGCGGGCGGCCAGCTGACCGGCACCACGTCGGGGACGGTGAGCTTCACCGGCACCGGCGCCACGGCCTCATCCGTCAAGATCGACTACACCGGCACGACCTCTTTCGCCGGCGAAGCCACCACCACCACCAACCGCAGCGACGGCTATGCATCGGGCGCGTTCGTGGGCCTGACGATGTCGCCCGACGGCTCGCTCGTGGCCAAGTACAGCAACGACCAGTCGCAGGTGGTCGGCACCATCGCCCTCGCCACCTTCGCCAACGAAGGCGCGCTGTCGCCCATCAGCGAGACCAGCTGGGTCGCCAATGCCGATTCCGGTGCCGCCCTGACCGATGCGCCGGGCGTGGGCCTGGCCGGCAAACTCGCGACCGGCGCGCTGGAAGGCTCGAACGTCGACATCACGTCGGAACTGGTCGGCCTGATGACGTCGCAGCGCAATTACCAGGCGAACTCGAAGGTGCTGACCAGCGAAAGCCAGATGATGCAGGCCCTGATGCAAGCCCTGTAAGCTTGACGCCCCATGGATAAACTGATCTTCACCGCCGTCTCCGGCGCCGAGCGCCTGATGCGCTCGCAGCAGGTCCACGCCAACAACCTGGCCAACCTCGACACCGCCGGCTATCGCGCCAGCACGGAAGTGGCGACCCAGGAGCAGCTGGGCGGGTTCGGCTACGACGACCGCCACATGTCGTCGATGCAGGCCGACATGATCTCGACCCGCGCCGGCGCCATCCACGAAACCGGCCGCCCGCTCGACGTCGCGATCGGCGGCCAGGGCTACCTCGCCGTGCAGTACGGCGACAGCGAAGCCTATACCCGTTCCGGCGAAATCGAAATCGGTGCCGATGGCGCGCTGTCGGTGCACGGCCATCCGCTGCTGGGCGAAGGCGGCCCGATCGTCCTGCCGCAGCACACCGCGGTCGAGATCGGCACGGACGGCACGATTTCCGTGCTGACGGAAGGCGCCACGCAGATGCAGGTCGTCGACAAGCTGAAGCTCGTGAACGCCACGGGCGCCGAACTGACGAAAAACGACGCCGGCCTCATCGTCTCGCGCGACGGCGGCAGCCTGCCGACGGATCCGGACGTGAAAGTCCGCCCGCGCGCGCTCGAAGGCAGCAACGTCTCGGCCATCGAGGAAATGGTCGCCACCATGAGCCTGAACCGCAGCTTCGAGGTGCAGATGCGCCTGTTCAAGGCCAGCGACAGCATGAACGAAACCGGCAACAAGCTGATCGCCGGCTGACCCACGTCCCTTACAGAATCAGGAGAGAGAAACCATGAATCCAGCAATGTGGATCAGCAAGACCGGTGTGCAGGCCCAGGATGCGAAACTGCAGGCCATCGCGAACAACCTGGCCAACGTGAACACGGTCGGCTTCAAGCGCGACCGCGTCGTGTTCGAAGACCTGTTCTACCAGGTCGACAAGCAGCCGGGCGCCCAGACGGCCGACAACACCGTCAGCAACGGCGTCCAGCTGGGCAACGGCGTGAGCATCGTCGGCACGCAGAAGGTGTTCACCAACGGCAGCATCCAGACCACCAGCCAGCCGCTCGACGTCGCGATCACGGGCAACGGTTTCCTGCAGGTGCGCCGTCCGGACGGCCAGCCGGCCTACACCCGCGCCGGCCAGCTGCAGGTCGATTCGAACGGCGTGCTGGTCAATGCCCAGGGCCTGCCCCTGGTGCCGCAGATCACCATCCCGAACAACGCGACCGGGATCACCATCGGCGAGAACGGCATGGTCAGCGCGACCGTCCCGGGCACCATCGCCCCGACGGAACTGGGCCAGCTGACCTTGACGACCTTCGTCAACCCGGCCGGCCTGCAGGCCATGGGCGAGAACCTGTTCCAGGAAACGGCCGCCAGCGGCACCCCGAACGAAGGCAAGGCCGGCGACGGCGCCTTCGGCAAGATCAAGCAGGGTGCCCTCGAAGGCTCGAACGTGCAGGTCGTCGAAGAGATGGTCGACATGATCGCCGCCCAGCGCACTTATGAAATGAACACCAAGGTGTTGTCGGCTGCCGACAACATGCTGCAATACCTGTCCCAGGCTTCCCGCTGACCATGAAACGCTTCGCCCTCGCCGCCGGGATGGCGGCCAGCCTCGCGCTGACCGGGTGCGCCTCGCGCGTGCCCCTGAAGACCACCGCCCCCGCGGACGACACCCTCGCCCTGCCGAAAACGCAGCCGGCGCGCGGCGGCGTCGCGGGCGGCGTGTTCACCGCCGACACCGTCTCGCTGACCTCGGACGCGCGCGCGTTCCGCGTGGGCGACGTCGTCACCGTCCTGCTGCAGGAAACGACCCAGGCCAGCAAGAAGGCCGGGACCAGCTTCAGCAAGGGCTCGACCGCATCCGTCGCCCCCGTCAACCTCCTCGGCAAGACGTTCGGCCGCACCGGCATCGACATCAGCGGCGACCGCAGCTTCACGGGCGACGCCACCAGCACCCAGCAGAACGCGCTGTCCGGCGCCATCACGGTGCTCGTGCAGGAAGTGCTGCCGAACGGCCTGCTGCGCGTGGCCGGCGAAAAACGCCTGCAGTTGAACCAGGGCGAGGAATACCTGCGCATCAAGGGCTATCTGCGCGCCGCCGACATCGACAACGAGAACCAGGTGTCCTCGCTGCGCGTGGCGAATGCCCGCATCGCCTATTCCGGCCAGGGTTCGCTGGCCGATGCCAACACTCCCGGCTGGCTGACCCGGTTCTTCACCGGTCCATTCATGCCGTTCTGAGGACGCAATGATCCGACTCTTCCGTTCCGTTTCCCTGGCCGCGCTGCTGGCGCTGCCCGTGCTGGCCCAGGCCGCGCCGGCCGTGCCGAAGTCCGCGAGCGTGGCCCCCGCCGGCCTCGACGCGGCCATCCTCGCCCGTACCCAGCCGCTGCGCAACCTCGTCAGCGTCGAAGGCGTGCGCGAGAACCCGCTGGTCGGCTACGGCCTCGTCGTCGGCCTGAACGGCAGCGGCGACTCGACGCAGGTGAAGTACTCGAGCCAGTCGGTCGTCAACATGCTGAAGCAGTTCGGCGTCAAGCTGCCGGATGGCGAGGAAGCGAAGAACAAGAACGTGGCCGCCGTCATGGTGTCGGCCGTGTTCCCGCCCGGCTACCGCCGCGGCCAGGCGATCGACGTGACCGTCTCGTCGCTGGGCGATGCGAAAAGCCTGCGCGGCGGCACGCTGCTGCTAACCCAGCTGCGCGCGGCCGACAACGAAGTCTATGCGCTGGCCCAGGGCAACCTCGTCGTCGGCGGCCTGAACGCGTCCGGCAAGAGCGGCTCGTCGGTGACGGTGAACACGCCGACCGGCGGCCGCATCCCGAACGGCGCCCAGATCGAGCGCGAGATCCCGACCGACTTCGCCACCCGCCCGGCCGTGCTGCTGCGCCTGCGCCATCCGAATTTCGACACCGCGACCAATGTCGTGAATGCGATCAACCGCCGTTTCGGCCAGGTCGCCACCACGGCCGACGGCACCAGCGTCGAGGTCGTCGCCCCCACGAATCCGACCGAGCGCGTCGCCTTCGTCGCCAAGCTCGAGAACATGGCGGTGGAAGCGGGCGAGGAAGTGCCCCGCGTCGTATTCAATTCGCGCACCGGCACCGTCGTGATCTCCGACGGCCTGCGCGTGAAATCGGCCGCCATCACCCACGGCTCGCTCAAGGTCGTGATCTCGGAAAGCTCGGCCGTCAGCCAGCCGGGGCCGTTCTCCAAGGGCCAGACCCAGGTGACGCCGCAATCGAAGGTCTCGGTCGACCAGGGTTCGGGCCAGATGTTCCACTGGCCGGCCGGCGCCCGCCTGCAGACCATCATCGACACGGTCAACAGTCTCGGCGCTTCGCCGGACGACATCATGGCCATCCTGCAGGCGCTCGACCAGGCCGGCGCAATCGAAGGCGAACTGGTGGTGATCTGATGCTCAACAACGTCAATGCCATCGAACCGGGCAAACCGGACCAGGCCGCGGAACAGGACAAGGTCGCGCCCGCCGCAGATAAGGCCTATATTGCCAAGGCCACCAAGGCCGCCGTCGAATTCGAGAGCTTTTTCATCTCGCACATGCTGCACCAGATGCGCGAAAGCACGCGCGCCATCGCGCCGGACGACAGCCCGACCAAGGACAAGGTCAACCAGGACATGACCGACATGGTGGACAACATGTTGGCGGGAAATATGGCGCACCAGCGGGCCTTCGGCGTCGCCGACGCGATTTTGCGGCAGATATTGCCGGCACCGCTTAATAAATCGTCTTGAATGGTCGCCTGTTAATACTGATCACGCACACGAGAGACTCGCACGATGAGCATCCTGAACAACGCCCTGTCCGGAGCGGTCGCTTCGCAACTGGCCCTGTCGGCCAGCAGCCAGAACATCGCCAACCTGCAGACCAAGGGCTACACCCGCCAGTCGGCGCTGCTGAGCGCCGTCGCGCCCGCGGCCGGTTCGGCCCAGGCCGGCAACGGCGTGCGCGTGACCGAACTGATGCGGTTCTCCGACAGCTACAAGACCCAGCAGATGTGGCGCAGCGCCTCCGACCTGGGCGCGCACTCGCAGACCCAGCCGTATCTGACCCAGCTGGAACAGGTGATGGGCGACGACACCGCCAGCCTGTCGAGCGGCGTCGACGCCTTCTTCGCGGCGCTGAACTCGGTGGCGGGCGTCGATCCGACGTCGACCCCGCTGCGCCAGCAGGTGGTGACGGCGGCCGGCCTGCTGTCGCAACGCTTCAACAGCCTGAACAATGTGTACAACGCCCAACTGCAGTCGGTGCGCCAGCAGCGCAGCGCGCTGGTCGATTCGGCCAACAGCGCGATCGCGTCGATCGCGTCGCTGAACGCCCAGATCGCCAACGCCAACGCCACCGGCAGCAACGCCTCGGCCCTGGTCGACGCGCGCGACCTGGCCATCGACGGCCTGGCAGGCCAGATGGGGCTGGAAGTCAGCGACCAGCCGGACGGCACCCGCAATGTCTCGCTCAAGTCGGGCCAGTCGCTCGTGCTGGGCGGCGTGGCCGGCAAGCTGTCCGTCACCGGCGGCGCCGCGCAGACGTTCAGCCTGACGTTCGCCGGCAGCTCGTTCGATCTCGATACGACCAAGGCCGGCGGCCAGCTGGGCGGGCTGTCGGCCTATGAACAGGACACGCTGCTGCCGCTGCAGCAGGGCGTAGCCGACATGGCCCAGCAGATCGCCGAGAAGGTCAACACCCAGCTCGGGGCCGGTTTTTCCATGGACGGCGCTCCCGGCAAGCCGCTGTTCGTCTACACCCCGGGCAACACCTCGAACATGCTGCAGGTGGCGGATGGTTTCCAGACGTCGGACCTCGCGTTTTCGGGCGACGGCACGCCGGGCGACACCGGCAACCTGCAACAACTGGTCGACATCAAGAGCCAGTCGATCACGCTGACCAAGATCGGCACCGTGATGATCGGCGACGCCGACACCCAGCTCGTCGGCCGCCTCGCCGTCGACAGCCAGCAAAACAAGAGCGCCCTCTCCACCGCGCAGACGATGCGCGACCAGTCCGAAGCGGACTGGCAGTCGACGAGCGGCGTCAACCAGGACGAGGAAGCCGTGCACCTCGTCGAATACCAGAACATGTACCAGGCCAACATGAAGGTGATGTCCGTCGCGAACGCGCTGTTCGACGCCACCTTGCAGATGATGGGTTAAGGGAGAGAAGCATGCGTATCGCCACCAGTCAATACCAGGCGATGATGACTCAATCGCTCCAGATCAACCAGGAGCGCATCACCTATGTGACACAGCAGATGGCCAACGGCAACCGCATCCAGGTGCCGTCGGACGATCCGGTCGACAGCGTGCGCCTGTCGCGCCTGAAACGCGAGGAATCCACGATCACGCAATACCGCAGCAACATCGCCGCCGTGCAGGAACGCATGGCGAAGAACGAAGGTTCGCTGCAAAACATGGTCAACGACATGAATTCGGGCCGCGACCTGCTCGTGTGGGCGTCGAACGGTTCCAACACGTCGCAGGACATGAACGCGATGGTGACCTCGCTGACCTCGCTGCGCGACAGCCTGATGTACAACGCGAACTCGAAGGACCAGGAAGGCCGCTACATCTTTTCCGGCACCGTGACGGATACCCCGGCCATCGCCTACGATGCCAGCGCCGCACCCGGCTCGCGCTACAGCTATTCCGGCAATACGAACGACCAGATGGTCGTCGTGGGCAACGGCATCACCCAGGTGGGCAACCAGAACGTCAGCGGCCTGGAAACACTGCTGAACCAGCTCGACCAGACGATCAGCACGCTGTCGGCCAGCAACGTCGACGCCAACGATCCGACCGTGCGCAGCACGCTGAAGGACAACCTGGACGGCTTCGATACGGCGATGGGCCTGATCGGCGGCAAGGTCGCCGTGATCGGCGGCCAGCAGAACATCCTCAAGACGATCGACGCCAACCACGAGAACGTCAGCCTGGCCAACCAGACGGCGATCCTCGACATCGGCCAGCTCGACGTCGGCTCCGCGGCGATCGAGTTGAACGGCTACCAGACGGCCCTCGAGGCCAGCTACAAGGCCTACAGCAAGATCGGCAACCTGTCCCTGTTCTCGGCGCTCTGACGGCCATGGATACCACACTTCGACCCACGTCCGCCGGCGGAACCGGCACCCTCGGCACCCGGACGACGGCATCGTCCCCGCTCCTGCCGGCCCGCGCGACCGACGTCGCCGCCGACGCGACGGCGGCCAATGCCGCGACCGCCCCGGCGACCGCGGCGCCCCTGCGCAGCAACGGCGCCGCGGCGAAAATCGCCGGCGGCCTGCAGGACCAGGTGGCGCGCGCCCAGCAGGCGCTCGACTACCTCGACCGGGTGGCCACCCAGCTCGAAACGCTGAAGGGCGAACTCACTGCCAAGCTGGCCGGCACCCGCGCCGGTTCGCGCCTGCAACTCGAGGTGCATGCCCGGCAGCTGACCCAGACGCTGTCCGCGCGCAAGAAGGATGGCGGCGGCGGCGTCGACAGCAACCTGAATTACTCGACGAAACCGGCCGTGCAGCGCTTCCGCATCCGCGGCCTCGACATCGCCGGCATCAAGAAAAGCGCGCCGCAGACCATTTCGTTCTCGGTCGGCGGTGCCGGCGGGCCGCAGATGTCCGTCAACATCGAGCCGGACCAGTCGAGCGCGCAAGTCGCCCGCGCCCTCGACCGTGCCCTCGCCCCGATGGGCGTGCACGCTAGCCTGGACGACAACGGCGAACTCGTGTTCTCGACGCCGGAATCGAACTGGTCGTCCGTCAAGGACAGCATCGCCGTGAGCGGCCGCGGCCGCGTGACGACCGACGAAGTGCCGGCGAACCTGGCACCCCAGCAATGGAACGTGAGCGCGGACACCGGCAACGCCGACGCCCTGCGCCAGAGCCTGCGCGAAGTGGTGCAGGCCCTGGAACGCGTGCACCGTTCGCAGGCCGCGGCCAGCAGCGCCGTGCAGGCCGCCACCTCCCAGGTGGCCGCGGCCGAGACGCCGCCGCCGGACGTGACGCTCGCGGCCGACGACTTCGGCAAAGCCGCCGCCAGCACGGATTACGAGTCGCTGCTGGCGCTGACCTCGGCGCTCGTCGGTGTCAGCCGCGATCGGGTGCTGGCGCTGCTGGGCCTGCGCTAACATCACCGCCCTTCTCCGTGGTCGCCGGCCTCGCCGGCCGCCTTGGCGGGGATCCAACTCCGGCCTGCGCTGTCGAGACGCCGGCAAAATCGGGTCCCGGGCTTTGCCGGGAGTCGTTTCCGGCAGTGCCGGGAACGACGCGCTTACCGCGTGATCGGCTTCACGCTGATCGTCGTCCCGCGCAAATCGATATCGTGGATCTCGATGCTGCCGAACGTCGGCCCCGGATGGCTGCCCACGCGGATGTTGCGGAAGCTGATCTCGCCGATCGTGCTCGGCAGCCGCAGCGTGACCGAGCCGTCCTTGTTCAGGGTCGCGTGCGAATTGTCCGGATCGTAGCTGACGTCGCGCACCGTGGTGTCGGCCGACAGCATCAGCGCGAGCGGATTGAACAACGTCGCGAGCTCACCCAGCACACGCACACCGTCGTTCGGCAGCGCGTGCTGCACGGCGGTCTGCAGGCCGTGCTGGCCGCCCTGCGCGCCCAGGGCGATCAGGCGCAGTTCGGCCTGGCGCGCCTGGTCGCGCAGCGCGTCGTCGTCGCGGCCCTGCGCCGTCACCTCGCCCAGTTCAGCATCGGACAGCGCACGCAGGCCGCGCCCGAATTCCCGTTCGCCCTCGCGCTCCCCGCCTATGCGCGTGGAGACGCCCGCCGCCGGTGCCGCCGCCACCGCCGCATAGGCGTGCAGGGGCCCGAGCAATGCCGTCGCAAGTGCCGCCGCCATGCGCAGGCTGCGCTGGCGCCGCACGGCGCCGCGCACCTGCGCCTGCGTGATCAGCTTCATGTCGGCCAGGATCTCGCCCAGCCGGCGTCCGCTCTGCGCCTGCGCGCGGATTGCCGCGTCCAGCTGTTCCTGCGAGATCAGCTTCTTCTCGATCAGGATCTGGCCGAGCCGGGACCTGTTGGTACTGCGTGTCGTCCAGTCGCTCATCCCCGCCTCCTCAGGTCGTGGTCGTTACTGCCCGACGGCCGCGCGCAGCTTGAGGCCGACGCGATTCTGCAGTGCCGTCATCTTGGGCTGGATCTGCGCCGCATTCGCCTTGGCGACGTTTTCGCCGACCGCCTTCTTCAGCTCCGGCACGACGCCCTCGAACTTGGCCAGCACGGGCGATTCGAGAATGCCCGCCAGCTGCTTCAACTCGTCCTCGCTGAATTTCTGCGCCAGCAGCTGCGCCACGCTGGACTGCACGATCGCGTGCGTGCTGGTGCGCAGGGCCGGCCCTTCCTGCTCGATGAACTTCGTCGCTTCCGCGGTGATGTCCTTCATCGTCGCGTCCTGTTTCTCGGCCGGCACGCGGCTCTGCACCACCACGCGCGACTGGCGCAGCATGTCGGCCACGGGCGTCTGCAGCATCTGCAGGCCGACGGCGTCCAGCGCCATCTTGTCCAGCACGCGCTGCACGAGCGCCTGCTTGGAGGCCGGCACGCCATTCATGCCTTCCGCGTTCGCGCCGCCCGCCAGGCCGATGCCGGCGCAGGCCATCGTCACACACATCTTTCGAAACATCGTCGTCTCCACAGGAAAAGTCAAAGCGAATTCAAAACGGCCGCGTGTACGAGGCGCCCGCGTACTTCACGATCAGGCTGCCGGACACGTTGGTGGCCGCATAAGGGTTGTAAATCAGGTTGAAGAAATTGTCGCAGTTGAGGTTGCAGTCGCTGCGCGCCGGGATGTTGTACGTGCCCTTCATGTAGCTGCCCGTCAGGTTGACTTCCCCGCCGTCGTCGAAGCGGTAGCGCAGGCCCACGCTCCTGAGTTTCGTGTCGGGCAGCGGCGCGAGAAGACTCATCTGGTTGCCCGGGATGGAGCTCTTGCGCGGCTCGTAGCCCAGGCGCAGCGCGAGTTTCTTCGTCAGGTTGATCTGGGTGCCGAAGCTATAGTTGACGACGCTGCGGAACCCCATCTTGAACGTGGCCTGGCTCGAATTCGCATAGCCGAACAGGCGCGCCATCTCGAGCAGCTTGACGCTGCGGTCGAATTCGAACGTCAGCTGGTTCCACTGGGCCCAGTCGGCATAGCTGACGTCCGCGTTCAGCTGGACGTAATCGGTCAGCATCAGCTTCATGCCGGCCTGCACGCGCCACGGGAACGGGATCCTGGCCGTCATGTTCCCCGACTGGTATTCCGGGATCTCCTGCGGCATGCCGGTGACGGCGCCGACGATCGGCCCGAGCAGGCTGGAATTCAGCCCGCGCACGAAGCTGCGCAGCATCGGGTCGCTGTGGAACATGTACGACCCGGTGTAGGTCGTGCGCGCGCCGCCCTGGTACACGAGGCCCAGCGCGAACCACTTCTTCGGCTCCCACAGCACGCCCACGTTGACCGTCGGATCGAACGATGCGCGCAGGTCGAAGTCGATGTTGGCCGCGCGCTTGAACGGATTGACCATGCCTTCCGGACCGCCGCCGCACAGGCCGAACGTCAAGGTGTCGATCACGGTACCGTTGCCGTTCGGGCAGACGGCCTTCTGCAGCTGGCCGACGGTGCCCAGCAGCTTGTTGGGCGCGCGGAAGTCGGTGTTGATGGCGAAGGCGGAATAGGCGATCGGCACCGAGATGCCGATCTTCAGGGTGTCCGACACCTTGTACGCGGCCGCCGGCGACAGGTACACGAGCCGCTGCAGCTGGACCAGGCGGCCGTCGAAGCGGGCCGGGTCGTCCGGGTCCTTGGTGCGGTCGATGCTCATCGCGGCCGACAGATAGACCATCGTGCCGAAGGTCCAGCGCGAACCGGGCGCGTTGTACGACATGCCCATGCCCGGCACCAGCACGGCCGGCAGGCGCGCCTTGGGGACGCCGTAAAACGGGATGTAGAGGGCCTGGCGCACCGGCCCGCTCGATTTGCCGTTGATCGGGTCGTCCTTGAAGCCGCCGATGTCGATGTCGGGCGCCGAGACGAAATGGTTCGGGTTGCGGATCGCCGCCATGAACACGGAATCGATGTGATGCGTGCCCGTCAGGCGCGCGAGGCCGGCCGGGTTGAAGTGGATCGATTCGATCCCGGGCGGATCGGCCGTCACCGCATTCCCCATCGCCATCGCGGTGGGACTGGTGGCGAGGTTGTCGGTGACGCCGGCATGCGCGCCCGGCGCCAGCGCGGCGGCCAGCCCGGCGAGCGCCAGCGCGCGCACGGCGATCGAAGACGGCACGGCGGTCATGGGATCGGCCTCACAGCGACAACGGCAGGCTCATGGTCAGCGACAGGTTCGGCGCGGCCGCGGTGAGGCCGGCGCCGACCGTCACGTTGACGGTGGTCTTGGGCGACATGCGGTAGCCCGCGCCGATCGACAGGATGCCGGCGCTCTGCGTCTGCGTCTGCGCCTTGGCGCCGTTGTCGAACGTGAGCGTGGAACGGGCCTGGATCGATTCCTGGAACGAGAACGACGTCGTGATCTTGTACGACAGCGCGTACGCGAAGCCGAGGCCGAAGCCGAAGCTGGCGCCCGGCTTCACCTGGCGCAGCGTGGCGCCGTACAGCTGCTGGCTCAGGTGCTTGGCCGCCAGGCTGTAGCCGACGTTGAAGGAGCCGAACAGCGCGACCGGGTCGACGATGCGCGTCATGTTGGCGCCGAGGTTGAAGCTGTTGACGCCGGACCCGGTGGCCACGCCCTTGTTCACGTCGACCTTGTACGGACTGGTGCCCGTCGCCAGGCGCGCGCCGGCCGTGACCGTGTACGCGACCTCGTCGCGCTTGACTTCCTGCGGCTGCCAGCGCACGCCGAGGCCCAGGTCGCCGATCGTGTGCGAGACGCCCGAAAAGCCGGCCGAATCGGAGTAGCGGCTGATCATGGGCACGGTGACGTTCGCCGTCAGGTTGTTGCGCACGCCGTAGTCCGCCATGATCGTGTTGGTGATCGTGTGCGAGTTCGTGTTCTCGATCGAGAACAGCGTGGCGGTGCCGGACGACAGGTCGGTGTTGATCTTTTCCTGGCCGATGTAGGTGTAGCCCAGCTCATAGTTCACCTGCACCTTGCCCTTGCGGATCAGCGAGTACTGCTTGTCGACGGCGGTCAGGGTTTCCTTCAGCAGCGTCGCGTTGTCGGCATCGCCCTCCTTCTTCGCCAGCGCATTCCGCACCGCGTCGGCGGAGGCGGGCTGCGCGTCGGCGGGCGGCGTGGAGGCGCCCGCCGTATCCTGCGCCAATGCAGGCAACTGGGCGAACAGGCCGGCGCAAGCCAGCGCCGGCACGAGCATCGTGGAAATCTTCATGGTGTCCTTCGTGGTGGGTCTATTGTTTGCGGATCGAGATCCCGCCGAAACCGTTCAGCAGGCGCTCGTTCGCCAACTGCGTGTCGATGGGGCGCTGCAGCCCGCGGTCGCGGATGCGGTCCATGTCGACCACGCCCAGCTCGTTGTCGGCCAGCGCCAGCTTGGCGACGGCCGGGTGGCCCTTCGGCGGATAGGCGATGAACAGCGTGTTGCGGTCCCACAGGGTGGCGAATTCCTCGACCGAGAACGTGATGTTGCCGGCCGACGGATCGGCCAGGAACACGAGGCCGCCGCGCACGCCGCGCAGCACGACGAAGTGCTTGAAGCCGGCGTAGTCGATCGGCACGATGCCCGGCGAATCGAGGGTGAGCAGGTCCGACATCTCGGCGTGGAAGCCCGCGCTCTGGACGTGGATCGACGCGAGGTAGCGCTTCATGTCGAGCAGCGAAAAGCCGCGCCGCTCGATGATCTTGTCCTTCTCGCCGAAGGCCATCATGCCTTCCATCGACTGCTGCTCGGTGACGTCGATACCCAGGTGGTACTTGAGGATGGTGACGAGGGCCGCCGAGCCGCAGCTGTAGTCGTAGGCCTGGTGGACGATGTTCTTGAACTTGAGTTCGGAGAACGGCTCGATCGCGACGTTCGGCACGCCGGTGGCGGCCACGGACATGGTCGTCGGCAGGTCGAAATGGTCGAGCGGACGGTCCTGCGCCTCGTGCTTGGCAAGCACGCCGGCCCCGCCCACGAGGACCGCGAGGATCCCCAGCAGGAATGTGAACATGGTGTCTCCCTGGGACGCTTCATGCAGCCCCTTGTGGCCCGGCTCCGTGCGCATGCGTGGCGTCCGGATGCCTGGATTTCATGCAATGTCGACGTGGCGTTTTGGCCACGTTTATTGCAGTTTTTCTATATTCTGGGTGCAGGCAAGGCTTGCCGATGTTATAAAACGCTATCGTTTTTATAAAAAACCGCTCATTCAGATTGGGGCACCGTGCATACTTGGGACAGGATCAGCAATGCCTTGGGCGAGCCGGTGATCAGCGTCGAGATCGGCGGCGTGCCGATGCGGGCCGAACGCTACATCTTCCAGCTGGGCGGATGCGAGGTGCCACCGCTCGATTCGATGGTGCTGGCCTGCCACATGGGCGGCGCGCGCGCCACGGCCGGGCGCAACCCGGGCCGTTCGTTCGACTTCCTGGCCGGCGCCTCGACCGTGTTCCAGCCCGGCTTCGCCAGCCGCTGGACGTTCTTCGGCGCCATCGACATGGCCATGTTCCACTTTCTCGATCCGAACCACGAGATGGTGCGCCAGTTGCAGCGCCTGCTGGCCGCGCGCGCCAAGTCGCCCACGTTTTCCGACCCGCTCGTGCACGCGTCCGCCCAGCAGGTGCTGGCGGAAATCGCGCGCAGCAGCACGCCGAACGCGGGCTTCGTCGAGCGCGCCTCGGCGCTGATGGTCGAGCAGGCCTGCCGCGTACTGGAAGGAAAGACGGGCCGGCACCTGCCGCCGGACGCGCTCCAGCTCGGCCGCCTGCAGGGCGTGCTGGAATGGATCGGCCAGAATCTGTCGAGCGAACTGTCGAACGCCGAACTGGCGGAGCGCGCCGGCGTGTCGGAATCGCACTTCCGCCGCATCTTCCAGGAAGCGATGGGCATGACACCGCACCGCTATGTGTTGCGTTTACGCCTCGAACGGGTCCACGAATTACTGACCCGCACCAGCTTCTCCATCGCCCGTGTTGCGGCGCAATGCGGCTTCAACAGCCAGAGCCATATGACGGCCTGCTTCGCGGCCGCGTACGGCATCACGCCCGCTCGCGCGCGCCAGCAGGCACGCGCCTGACCGCTCGCGCCGCCGGCGAAAAACGCACCGTTTGCGTTGCGTCAAATAAAAAAACTTGCCTATCGAAAATGAGCAATTTTTGATAAAGACGGGATCATTTTCCGAAGCATTGAGTTTTCGCATGCACACATAATAAAAAACGGCACCCGGGCACAAGAACCAAAAGACACAAAAGAACCCGCGGCCACTCAATGAGTAAGGAGACCAAGCATGAGACCAGCGCAGGACGCGTCCGCACGTACGCGGTCGCCAGCGTGAAGTACCTGTCCGCCACGGACGTGGTGCAACGCATCAAGGCCTGCCTCGGCGCCGAGGGCATCGACGTCGAGGCCCTGTTCGCCAACGCCGGCCTGGAACGGTTCGAGCATGGCGTGCAGGCAGGGCGCGCGGCCGACCTGCTCGCGTTGTCCGACCAGTTCAGCACGCTCTGGGACAGCCTTGCGGCCGCCAGCGGCGATCCGCTGATCGGCTTTCGCGTGTTCGCCCCCGACCCGCTCAGCTGGCTCGGCGTGCTGGGCCACCTGATGCTCGCTTCTCCCACGCTGCGCCAGGCGGCGGACAGCCTGACCCGCTACATGCCGCTCGTGTCGCCCGTCGTGCGCGCCACGATCGAGCCGAAGGCGGACCGGGTGCGCGTCGGCCTGAACCTCGTCGGCGGCGCGCGCCAGGTGCCGCAGGCGCGCTACGACTTCACCTGGAACCTGCTGCTGGCGACGATGCGCTTCGTCGGCAGCCGGCCCGACCTCAAGCCGACCCTCGTCGAATACGCCTATCCGGCCCCCGTCGACACGGCGCCCTACGCGCGCTGGTTCGGCTGTCCGGTGCGCTTCGGCGCGCCCGCCAACGCGCTGGAATTCGCCAACGCGGACATCACGGCGCCGATTCCCACCGCGAACCCGCTCGCGGCGGAAGGCCTGTTCCGCCTGCTCGACGAACGCCTCGCGCAGGCCGAACGCACGAGCGTGGCCGCGCGCGTGCGCGAGCTGCTGCCCGCGATGATCGACCAGGGCGGCGCGCTGCGCGATGCCGTCGCACGGCGCCTCGCGATCAGCGAGCGCACCCTGCAACGCCGCCTGGCCGACGAAGGCACCGACTTCTCGACCCTCGTCGACGAAGTGCGGCGCACGATCGCCCAGCAATACCTGGGCAGCGACCGCATCAGCGTCAAGAACCTCAGCTACAAGCTGGGCTTCGCCGACCCCAGCGCCTTCCACCGCGCCTGCCTGCGCTGGTTCGGCAAGGCGCCCGGCGAGTTCCAGCAGGACCGCATCAACGCCCATGGCCAGGCCGCCGTCAATGGGACCACAGGCGCAGCTGGCCCTGCATCTGCAGCTCGCCGTTCAGGGTGACCTGCCCCAGGCTCTGCGTCACGGGCGCGCGCGGATCGGCCTGCACGCTGAGCGATTCGAAGCCGGTGTCCGTGAAGCGCGTGTACGCCGGCAGGGTCAGCGCCAGGTAGTTCGTGCCGTCGGCGGCCGTCTGCGGGCTGATGTTCAGGCCCACCATCTGGATCACCCCGCCGACATTCTTCAGCACCGTGTACGTCGTCCGTCCGTCGACCACCTGGCCGATGGTCAAGCGGCTGTCGCTCGTCGTGCCGGCGCCGGGCCGGTTCAATTGCAGGCGCACGGCGAAGCTGATGCCGTCGGCGCCGCGCACCTGGGCCAGTTCGTCGTCGGCGAGCGGCTGCGGCGCCGCCCACACCGCCCGGCACAACAAGGCGGACGCCAGGATGGCGAGGAGGCGCAGGCGCGTACTCACTGGCGGAACTTGACGTCGAGGTACTGCAACTGGATCGACCCGATGCGCGCGCTGCCCAGGTCCATGCTCGCGCCGGCGTCGCTGCGGAAGCTGATGTTCCCGATCTGCAGCGTGCCGCTGGGCGCCGCCTGGCCGGCGTCAGGCCAGCCGATGCCGATGTGCAGGCTCGCATTGCCCGCCGCATCCGTGCGCGCATTGAAGATGCCGGCCTGGTTCGTCGCGTCCGCGATCTGCCACGGCGCCGTTGGCGCGGACCCGTCCGCCGTGGCCGCGCCGATCTTCACGTTGGACAGCACCATCGCTTCGCTGGTGGCGTCGCGCCCGTTCGGCGCCAGGGTCAGGCTGCCCAGTTCGAGGCGCGTGGCGAGACCGAACGCGAGGCCGTCGCCGGCGACCGGGGTCGTCCACTGCAGGCCGCCGCCGTAGTACACGAGGTCCGTCAGGATCACGCTGCCGTTCTTGACGTCGAAGCCGCCGGCGTTGACGCCGAAGTCGTAGGCGATCTGCCAGACTTCGCGGCCGGCCGTGTTCTGCGGGAAGGCGATGTTGATCATGTCGGCGCGCCCCGGACCGCCCGCGACCACGTCGAGGCGGTACGGATCGGCGAACGGCGCGTCCGTGTTGTCGGAGCGCGAGGCGGCCAGGTTGCCGATGCCGAGGCTGTCGCCGCCGGGCGTGGTGTAGCGCAGCTCGGCGTTGCCGGCCATGGCGAAATTCGACAGGTTGAAACTCATGCCGTCGCGTCCCGCCACCCTGGCGAGCGCGCTGTCCGGCAGCGGCTCGAGCGCGAACGCGAACGCCGGCGCGCACAACAGGACGGTGGCCGCGGCGCGCGCCAGCATCAATGCCCCGCCGCGTTATTGACCGGCACGGCGCCGGTGAGGTTCAGCGCGGTCAGCTTGTCGCGCCAGTTCAGCCAGATGCCGGCCTGGGCTTCCGTCAGCGCGGGCATGCCGGGCGCGGCCTGGAATTGCACGGGTGTCTTGAGGATCGATATCCAGAAATCGCGGCTCGGGCCGTTGGCGTCGCCGGCCGTCACGCCGCCCACGCTGGACAGCGGCGTGCAGCCGGCGCAGGTGCCGTCCCAGCGCTTGCCGCCGCCGGCGTCGTTCATGCTGTCGACGATGCCGGCCGCGCCCGCGTCGATGCGCATCGAGCCGGACAGCGTGGCGATCTTCGTGCCGATGTCGCCGGCGATGCCGTCGAAGCCGAGGCGCATGCCGACGATCTCGCGCTGGCTGTCGACACCGGTGTTCTTGTAGACGAATTCGAAATAGGGATTGGTGATCTGCACGAGCCGCTGGGCGGCGCTGGCGTCGGTGCGGCCGAATTGCAACGCACTGATGTCGAGGTCGGCGCCCGTGCCGTTGCGCGGCGCGTACGTGTATTCGCCCAGGCGCATATTGGCCAGGTTGGCGTTCAGGGTGACGTCGGCATCGAGGGCGATGCGGGTGAAGTCGACACCGTTGTAGCTGGAATTGCTGACCGTGAACAGGCCCTGGCCGCTGACCCGGGACAGTTCGTTGTCGGACATCGGATGCATCTGGGCCGATGCCGCGCATGGCAACAGCGAGAGCGCCACGAAGGACGCGGTGAGCAATATGCGCATGTTTGAACCCGAAAAACGAAGAGCAACGACGCGAGGCCAAAAAACGGCCCGGGGCAAGCCCGCGGGCCGTCCATCACCCAACCCGTGATGCAGAACCTGTCCCGGTAGGCGGGGGACTCCTGCCTGCCGGGATAGGTTCTTAGTGCGCCCAGATGTAGACGGTGGTGCCTTGCAGCTTGATGTCGTTGGCGGCGAACGAACCGTACGAAGCGGTCGAGTTGCCCATCTTGATCGAGTCGACCGACATGCTCAGGTTCTTGACGGTATCGACTTGCGGGATGGCGATCTTGACGACGTCGCCAGCCGGCATGAAGGCCGCGAGGCCCGCGCCGCCGCTCACGCCCAGCACGCTCGATGCGCCCGATGCGGCGCTGGCTTCGGTCTGGAACGTGGCGTTGTTGATGATGTCGATGGTGGCGGCGATTGCACCGGTGATCTTGATGTTGTTGAAGCTCACCGAACCACCCGCGGTGTCGGTATCCGTGTAGACGAAGGAACCGATGTTCACATGCAGGTCAGCGGCGATCGACACACCGTCACGGCCGGAGACCTTGGACAGATCGGCATCGGCGATCGGGGTCAGGGCCGATGCGTACGAAGCGATCGAGGACAGGGCAGCGACGACGGTCAGTTGTTTCAGCAGTTTCATGGTATCTCCAGTGTTATTGTGATCGACGAGAATTTTTTCGGCTTGCCCGCGCGTCCGCTTTTCCTCTGCGGCTTGTGGCCAATCGGGACGGCAGCGTCGGACTGCTTGGCTTAACTGAAATCTCTTTATTGGAAGTCAATTAAGTGGAAACAATGTTATTACTTCCGATTCAATCACCACATCCTTTTGTCCTTGCTCAGGAAGCCAAATCGATGGATTCCTGAGCCAGTCGTTTGACACATCCAGGCACGCGTTGTGGCGCGCGCCCGAACGCGATCAGTGTGCCCAGATGTAGACGGTGGTGCCCTGCAGCTTGATGTCGTTGACGGCGAACGAACCGTAGGAAGCGGTCGAGTTGCCCATCTTGATCGAGTCGACCGACATGCTCAGGTTCTTGACGGTGTCGACTTGCGGGATGGCGATCTTGACGACGTCGCCCGTCGGCTGGAAGGCGGCCAGGCCCGCGCTGGCGCCCGGTACGGCCAGCGGCGAGATCACGCCCAGGGTCGTGTTGGCATTGACGCTGCCGTCGGCGTTATAGGCGCTGACTTCGCCCTGGAACGTGGCGTTGTTGACGATGTCGATCGTGGCGGCGATCGCACCGCTGATCTTGATGTTGTTGAAGCTCACCGAGCCGCCGGCCGTGTCCGTGTCCGTGTAGACGAAGGAGCCGATGTTCACATGCAGGTCGGCGGCGATCGACACACCGTCACGGCCGGAGACCTTGGACAGATCGGCATCGGCGATCGGGGTCAGGGCCGATGCGTACGAAGCGATCGAGGACAGGGCGGCAACGACGGCCAGTTGTTTCAGCAGTTTCATGGAGTCTCCAGTATTGTTTGAGTGGCGGAACGCGAACTTAATCGGGTATCAATTAAGTGGAAACAATGCTAATACTTTCCGTTTGCTAACAGCAGTCCGGCGGTCATGTCCGCGGAGCCAAATCGATGGCCTGGCGAGCCAGCCTTTGACGCGGTCCTGCGTACCGGCATAAAAAAACCCGCTGCGGGCAGCGGGTCTTTGTGGTGCGGCAGAAAACGCGATTATGCGGCTTCGCGGCTGGCCTTCTTGCGCTCATGTTCCTTCAGGAAACGCTTGCGCAGGCGGATGCTCTTCGGCGTGATCTCGACCAGTTCGTCGTCCTCGATGAACTCGACGGCGTATTCCAGCGACATCTGGATCGGCGGCACCAGGCGCACGGCTTCGTCGGTACCGGACGAGCGCACGTTGGTCAGCTGCTTGCCCTTGATCGGGTTGACGACGAGGTCGTTGTCGCGCGAGTGGATGCCGATGATCATGCCTTCGTACACCGGCGTGTTGTGCTCAACGAACATGCGGCCGCGGTCCTGCAGCTTCCAGATCGCGTAGGCGACGGCGGCGCCGTCATCCTGCGAAATCAGCACGCCGTTGCGACGGCCGGCCAGTTCGCCCTTGGAGTTGTCCACCGGCGCGTAGGCGTCGAACACGTGGCTCATCAGGCCCGTGCCGCGGGTCAGCGTCATGAAGTCGCCCTGGAAACCGATCAGGCCACGGGCCGGGATGCGGTATTCGAGACGCACGCGGCCTTTGCCGTCCGATTCCATGTTCTGCAGGTCGCCACGGCGGCGGCCCAGCTCTTCCATCACGCCGCCCTGGTTGACTTCTTCCACGTCGACGGTCAGGTTCTCGTACGGCTCGCACTTGACGCCGTCGATTTCCTTGTACACGACGCGCGGACGCGACACGGCCAGCTCGAAACCTTCGCGGCGCATGTTTTCCAGCAGGATGGTCAGGTGCAGCTCGCCGCGGCCCGACACTTCGAACACGGTGTCGTCCGGCGTCGGCAGCACGCGCAGGGCGACGTTCGCCTTCAGTTCGCGCTCGAGACGTTCACGCAGCTGGCGGCTGGTGACGAACTTGCCTTCGCGGCCGGCCAGCGGCGAATTGTTGACCATGAAGTTCATCGTCAGGGTCGGCTCGTCGACGGTCAGCATCGGCAGCGCTTCCGGGGTGTCCACGGCGCACACGGTCGAGCCGATGCCGATGTCTTCGATACCGTTGATCAGCACGATGTCGCCGGCAACCGCCTCATCGACCAGCACGCGCTCCAGGCCCTTGAAATTCAGCACCTGGTTGATGCGGCCCTTGATCGGGGTCGATTCCGGGCCGTTCATCACGACGACGTCCTGGCCGGCCTTGATGCGGCCGCGGCTGATGCGGCCGATGCCGATCTTGCCCACGTACGACGAGTAATCCAGCGACGTGACCTGCATCTGCAGCGGGCCGTCCGGATTGTCGTCGCGCACCGGCACGTATTTCAGGATGGCGTCGAACAGCGGCTTCATGTCGCCGTCGCGCACGCTTTCGTCCAGGCCGGCGTAGCCGTTCAGGCCCGACGCGTAGACGATCGGGAAGTCCAGCTGCTCGTCGGTCGCGCCCAGCTTGTCGAACAGTTCGAACGTCTGGTTGATCGCCCAGTCGGCGCGCGCGCCCGGACGGTCGATCTTGTTGACGACGACGATCGGCTTCAGGCCCAGCGCGAGCGCCTTGCGGGTCACGAAGCGGGTCTGCGGCATCGGGCCTTCCTGGGCGTCGATCAGCAGCAGCACGGAATCGACCATCGACAGCACGCGCTCGACTTCACCGCCGAAGTCGGCGTGGCCCGGGGTGTCGACGATGTTGATGTGCGTGCCTTCGTACTCGACGGCGCAGTTCTTCGACAGGATGGTAATGCCGCGTTCCTTCTCGAGATCGTTCGAGTCCATCACGCGGGTGTCCACCTGCTGGTTTTCGCGGAAAGTGCCCGATTGACGCAGCAGCTGGTCCACGAGAGTGGTCTTGCCGTGGTCAACGTGAGCGATGATTGCGATATTACGAATCGCGCGTTTGGTGTTAGACATATGCGTTTTTCAACAGTAATTGTTGCGTGATGGACGGATGAGCACGAAGCTTTCGATTCCGAGAACCCACTAGTATAGCATGCTTGCGGCCCCTGCCGCGTCGCAGCGGGGGAGAAAGCCGAGCATACCGGCGAAATATTGAATGGCGATGACGTGGGGACGCGCCCCATGTGCGCGCGGTGCCGCCGTTTTCAAGCCTGCGGCCGCGCGATCAGCCGTTCCGGCGCCAGCACGCCGTATTCTTGCAGGATGGCCGTGCCCAGCAGCTTGCCGTCGTGATACACGCGCACCCTGCCCTGCGTTTCCGGCAGCGTGACCGGCTCCCGGTTCAGCGCCAGTCTCTGGCCGTTCAGGAAGCGCGCGGCGAGCTCGGGCGTCAGCTCGACGGACGGGAAGCTCGACAGCAGCGCGTCGACCGGCGCCAGCAGCGACAGCGGATTGTCGTGCGCCTGCAACTGTTCCAGCGTGACCATGCCGGCGACCGTCAGCGCACCCACCTGGATGCGGCGCAGCGCGTTCAGGTGCGCGCCACAGCCGAGCACGGCGCCGATGTCCTCGCCCAGCACGCGCACATACGTGCCCTTGCTGCAGGTGACGCGGATGGTCAGCATCGGCGCGTCGTACGCCAGCATCGTGAGCTCGTGGATCGTCACAGGACGCGCGTCGCGCTCCAGCACGATGCCTTCGCGCGCGTATTCGTACAGGGCCTTGCCGTCGCGCTTGAGCGCCGAATACATGGGCGGCACCTGCATGATCGGGCCGCGGAAGCGCGCCAGCGCCGCCTCGATCCCTTCGACCGTCACATCGACGGGGCGCGTCTCGACGGCGTCGCCTTCGGTGTCGCCGGTCGTCGTCGTGATGCCCAGGTGGACGACGGCGTCATACGTCTTGTCCGCTTCCAGCAGGTCTTGCGAAAACTTGGTCGCCTCGCCGAAGCACAGCGGCAGCAGGCCGGTGGCGAACGGGTCCAGCGTGCCGGTGTGGCCGGCCTTCTTCGCGTTGACGACGCGCTTTGCCTTGATCAGCGCATCGTTCGACGACAGGCCGACGGGCTTGTCGAGGAGCAGCACCCCGTCGACGAGGTCGCGGGGCTTCTTCGGGGGCCGTGCGTTCACTCGGAATCCGAATCTTCTTCGGTGTTCGTGCCTTCGACCCCACGACCGGTTTCGATGTCGCCGGCGTCGGTCACATCGTCTTTCGCCCGGGTGGCGTTGGCCTGATCGATCAGGGCCGACATCGCGAGGCCGCGGCTGGTCGAGATGTCGTGCAAGAAATGCAGCTGCGGCAGCGTGTGGATGTGCAGGCGCTTGCCGAGCAGGTTGCGCAGGTAGCCGGACGCCTTCGTCAGGCCTTCCAGCGTCTGCTTGATCTCGTCCGGGCTGTCCTTGAGCAGCGTGAAGTACACCTTCGCGTGCGCGTAGTCCGGGGTCAGCTTGACTTCGCTGATGGTGACCATGCCGACGCGCGGGTCCTTGAGTTCGAAGGCGATCAGTTCCGACAAGTCTTTCTGGATCTGGTCGGCAACGCGCAAGCCGCGCTGGGGGATGCTTTTGCTGTGTTTTGCCATGTTCTTTTACTGCTGTGTGTTTTTGTTCTGATGCGATGCGGCGCGACGTACAGGATGCGGCGCTACCTACAACACCGACGCTGTTTGCACGATGCGGCTACTTGCACGATGCGGCTACTTGCACGATACGGCGCAACTCGCATCGTCGTTCCCGCGCAGGCGGGAACCTAATTTGTTCGCGCCGTCGCCGGCTTGAAACCTGCCGACATGCACGCAAACTTGGGTCCCCGCCTTCGCGGGGACGACGTTTCAGTTGGTCGTCAGGTTCGTCAAGTTCGTCAAGTTCGTCGAGTTCATCAGAAGTTCGTCAAAAGTTCGCCAAAAAACTTGGGGCCAGTCGTCCCGCGCCGCAAGGCACGAGCTCCTGGCCCCAAATGGTACTCCAATCGTTCGATCGGCCGTGATTACAGCGTACGCGCCACTTCCTGAACTTCGAACACTTCCAGGACGTCGCCGACCTGGATGTCGTTGTAGTTCTTCAGCGACAGACCGCACTCCAGACCGGCACGCACTTCCTTGACGTCGTCCTTGAAGCGCTTGAGCGAGTCGATCTCGCCCGTCCACACGACGATGTTGTTGCGCAGCAGGCGGACCGACGAGGTACGCTTGACGACGCCGTCCGTGACGAGGCAGCCCGCGATCGCGCCGACTTTCGACACGAGGATGACCTGGCGGATTTCCACCTGACCGGTGACGTGCTCGCGCTTTTCCGGTGCCAGCATGCCCGACAGTGCCGTCTTGATCTCGTCGATCGCATCGTAAATGATGCTGTAGTAACGGATGTCGACGCCGTTGGTCTCGGCCAGCTTGCGCGCCTGGGCGTCGGCACGGGCGTTGAAGCCGATGATGACTGCCTTGGACGCGGTCGCCAGATTGACGTCCGACTCGGTGATGCCGCCGACGGCCGCGTGCACGATCTGCACACGCACTTCCGACGTCGACAGCTTCTGCAGCGAGCCGACCAGCGCTTCCTGCGAACCCTGCACGTCCGTCTTGACGATGAGCGGCAGGTTCTTGACTTCGCCTTCGCCCATCTGGTCGAGAATGTTTTCCAGCTTCGCTGCCTGCTGCTTGGCCAGTTTCACGTCGCGGAATTTACCTTGACGGAACAGGGCGATTTCGCGCGCCTTGCGCTCATCGGCCATGACCATGACTTCTTCGCCGGCGCTCGGCACTTCCGTCAGGCCCTGGATCTCGACCGGGAAGGACGGACCGGCTTCGGTCACCGACTTGCCGTTCTCGTCCAGCATCGCACGGACGCGGCCGAAGGACGATCCCGCCAGCACGACGTCGCCGCGCTTCAGCGTACCCGACTGCACCAGGATAGTGGCGACCGGGCCGCGGCCCTTGTCCAGGCGGGCTTCGACCACCAGGCCACGGGCCAGCGATTCCACCGGCGCCTTCAGTTCCAGCACTTCGGCCTGCAGCAGCACGTTTTCCAGCAGGTCGTCGATGCCCTGGCCGGTTTTCGCCGACACCTGGACGAACGGCGACTCGCCACCGTATTCTTCCGGCACGACGCCTTCAGCCACCAGTTCCTGGGTCACACGGTCTGCATTCGCGCCCTGCTTGTCGATCTTGTTGATCGCCACAACCAAGGGAACGCCGGCCGCTTTCGCGTGAGCGATTGCTTCCTTGGTCTGCGGCATCACGCCGTCGTCGGCCGCCACCACGAGGATGACGATGTCGGTCGCCTTGGCACCGCGGGCACGCATGGCGGTGAACGCCTCGTGGCCCGGAGTATCCAGGAAGGTGACCATGCCGCGCGGGGTGTCCACGTGGTACGCACCGATGTGCTGGGTGATGCCGCCGGCTTCGCCCGCCGCCACTTTCGCGCGGCGGATGTAGTCCAGCAGCGACGTTTTACCGTGGTCGACGTGGCCCATGACGGTCACGACCGGTGCACGCGGCTTGGCCTCGAACTCGTGGTGCTCGCCGTGGTCGGCCAGCAGCGCTTCCGGATCGTCCTCGGCGGCGGCAAAGGCCTTGTGGCCCATTTCTTCCACCACGATCATCGCGGTTTCCTGGTCCAGCACCTGGTTGATGGTGCACATCTGGCCCAGCTTCATCAGTTGCTTGATGACTTCCGATGCCTTGACGGCCATCTTGTGCGCCAGTTCGGCCACGGTGATGGTTTCCGGCACGTGCACGTCACGCACGATGGCTTCGGTCGGGGCCTGGAAATTCGATTCACGATCGTCGTGACCGCCGCGACGGCCGCCACGGCCGCCGCCCGCACGCCAGCCGTCACGGCCGGCCGGCGCCGCGTTGCCGCGACCCTTCGTGCCGCTGCTCGGACCGCCGCGTTTCTTGTCATCCGACCAGGTCGAGGCCACATTGGCCGACTTGATCGATTTCTTGTCGCCCGGCTTGGCGCGTGCACCGGCGTCGGCCGGCTTGGCATCCGCCGGTTTCGCCGTCGTCGCCGGCTTGTGCAGGGTGCTCGCCTCGGCTGCCTTCGGCTTGGCCGGGGCCGGTTCCGGCGCCTTGATCACGCGGCGCGGCTGGGCCATCATGGCCTTGATCTGTGCCACTTCGTCGGCGACGGCCTTGCGCGCACGCTCGGTGGCGGCGGCGCGTTCGGCGGCTTCCTTGGCGGCTTCTTCGGCCTTGCGCTTGGATTCCTCGGCAGCTGCCTTCTTGGCTTCGTCGGCCGCGGCACGCTTCGCGTCCTCGGCGGCGCCGGCGGCGCCGGCCGATGCCTGGACGGCCGCAGCCGCCTTGTCGGCTGCCGCTTCGGCGGCTTCGGCCGCTTCGCGCTTGGTGCGCTCTGCGGCATCGCGCCTGGCCTGTTCCTCGGCCGCCTTGGCCTGCTCGGCCTTTTCGGATTCGAGCTTGGCCAGGCGTTCCTGCTTCTCGCGCAGCTCCGCTTCCTGACGCGCGATCAGTTCGGCCTGACGGCGCGCGTCCTCTTCGCGACGCGCCTGCTCGGCGGGGTCAACGACCGGTGCCTGCTCGGCAGCCGCTTTCGGCGTGACGAGGTCGTCACGCTGCACGAAGGTGCGCTTCTTGCGCACTTCGACCTGGATCGTGCGCGATTTACCACTCGCGTCAGCCTGCTTGATCTCGGAGGTTTCCTTGCGGGTCACCGTGATCTTCTTCTTTTCGCCCGATTCGGCGGCACCGTGGGTACGGCGCAGATGGTTCAGCAGCTTATCCTTATCATCCTTGGACAAGGGATCTGACGTCGAACTTTTCTCGACGCCGGCAGAACGCAGCTGCGTCAGCAGCAAATCTGCAGGCATCTTCAGTTCGGTGGCAAATTGGGCTACGTTGTTACTCGCCATTCAGTCCTCTTTTCTATGTGTCGCGAGATGATAAAGAAATTTTCTTGCTTAATAAAGCACGAAGACCGGCGCATGCGCTCCGGTCTCTGCACTTCATTTATGCCTTGGCCGTTTCAACCTGGCTCCAGGCTTTCGCCTGCAGGGCCTTGGCCCGGTCGTCGTACTTGGCGTCGACCAGTTTCATCTCATCGTCGGTCACATCATTAAATTCATTCTTGATCAGTTCACGGGCACGCTCGGTCGGCAGCGCCAGGATGGCGCTGAACTCGTCGTAGGCCAGCCCCGCGAATTGCTCCAGGGTCTTGATGCCGGCCAGACCCAGCTTGCCGGCGGTGGTGCGGTCCATCCCTTCCAGGTTGACCAGCACCTCGTCCATGCCCTCGAGACCTTCTTCGGAAGCGATCGCCTCGGTGACCAGGGCGTCGCGTGCGCGGGTGCGCAGTTCGTTGACGGTGTCTTCGTCGAACGATTCGATCTCCAGCATTTCGGAGATGGGAACGTATGCGACTTCTTCAAGGCTCGAAAAACCTTCTTCGACCAGGATGCCCGCCACTTCTTCGTCCACATCCAGCTTTTCCATGAACAGCGTGCGCACGGCAGCGGTTTCCTGGGCAGCCTTGTTGGCCGATTCCTCGGCCGTCATGATGTTGATCTTCCAGCCGGTCAGCTCGGACGCCAGGCGTACGTTCTGGCCCGAACGGCCGATCGCGATCGCCAGGTTTTCCTCGTCGACGACGACGTCCATCGCGTGCTTCTCTTCATCCACCATGATCGACGACACGTTTGCCGGAGCCAGCGCGCCGATCACGAACTGGGCCGGATCTTCCGACCACAGCACGATGTCCACGCGCTCGCCGCCCAGCTCGCCGGTCACGGCCTGCACGCGCGAACCGCGCATGCCGACGCAGGTGCCGATCGGGTCGATGCGCTTGTCCGTCGTAAAGACAGCGATCTTCGCGCGCACGCCCGGATCGCGGGCGGCCGACTTGATCTGCAGGAGACCCTGCTCGATCTCGGGCACTTCGAGTTCGAACAGCTTCATGATGAATTCCGGCGCCGTGCGCGACAGGATCACCTGCGGGCCGCGCATATTGCGGTCCACGCGCAGGATGTAGGCACGCACGCGGTCGCCGATGCGCAGGTTTTCCTTCGGGATCATCTGGTCGCGCGGCAGGCGTGCTTCGATCTTGCCCGACTCGACGATCGCATCGCCGCGCTCCATGCGCTTGATGGTGCCGGTGACGAGCGCGTCGCCGCGCTCCAGAAAGTCTTGCAGGATCTGCTCGCGCTCGGCGTCGCGGACGCGCTGCAGCACGACCTGCTTGGTATCCTGGGCGAAGCGGCGACCGAATTCGACCGACTCGATCGGCTCTTCGATGTATTCGTCGACCTCGATGTCCGGAATCTGTTCCTTCGCTTCGAAGTGCAGGATTTCCTGGTCGGGCAGTTGCAGGCCCGCTTCGTCGGGCACGACGTGCCAGCGGCGGAAGGTTTCGAATTCGCCAGTGTCACGGTCGATGGACACGCGAATGTCGACCTCGCCTTCGTAGCGCTTTTTCGTAGCTTGCGCCAGGGCGAACTCAAGCGCCCCGAAGACCACTTCCTTATCGACGTTCTTTTCGCGCGCGAGCGCATCAACCAGTAACAAAATTTCGCGACTCATGCTTTGCGACTCCTAAAATCCACCTTTGGCACAAGGCGTGCCTTGTCCAGTTCGGCCAGCGTAAATTCCAGCATCGCCGGACCGTCCTTGCTTTCAAATTCCAACCCGATCGTCTCGCCTTGCGGGGCATGCAGGATGCCCGTGTAGGTCTTGCGGTTCGCGCTGCCCGGCATCGCGACGCGCAGCTTGACCGTGCATTCGCTGCCGGCAAAGCGTTCGAAGTCGGCCAGCGTGCGCACCGGACGATCCAGTCCGGGCGACGACACTTCCAGGCGCTCGTAGTCGACGTTCTCGACCGTCAACACGTGCGACAACTGGTGGCTCACCGTGGCGCAATCCTCGACCGAGATCGGTCCCTTTTCGTCCGCCACTGCCGCCGGGAAGTCGATAAACACGCGCAGGATGCCTCGCTCGGCCCGCTCGATGTCGACGAGTTCGTAGCCCAGTCCACTGACTGTCGTGGCGATCAAATCAAACAACTGCACAAGTTTCTCCACGGTCCGGTGCCGGACCCTTAAAACGTTTCAACAAAAAAAAAATGGGCAACTGCCCATCTTTTGTATTCCCAACTGGAGCTCGTTCGCCAAAACAATATTGGGAAGCACTCGGGTTAGGATTCGAATTATAACCCGATACAGGTCCGGCCGCAATCGCCGCACTGCAAAATGAACAGCTATGCAACAGTCTACTCTTTTGATCAGGGCAGCGCCGCGGACGCTCCATTTTCGCGCGGCATGACCGTGCCGGGACGGGCTGATCGCGCCGTCCCGAGGCGATCGATCAGCCGCGGCGGCCGCGCCGCGGCATGCCGTGATCGCTCACGCGCGGGCCCTGGCCGCGGCGGGCCTGGCCGTTGCCGGCGAAGCCGAACGTGGTCTGCAGCGGGTCCGGCTGGCGCGGGCCTTTGGCGCTGGCGCGGCCTTGTCCGCCCTGCCCGCCCTGCCCGCCTTGTCCGCCGGCGGCGTTGCCGCGGCCACCCTGGCCGCCGCGCTTGCCGCCGCCTTGCGCGCCGCCCTGGCCGCCTCGATTGCCGCCACCACCCTGCGGCGCGCGGCCGTTCCCGAGGATGCCGGTTTCGCGACCGGTGCCGACACGGACCACGGGCGGACCGAACGGATCGACGTTGCGATTGGCATCGGCGCGATCGATGCGGTTGCCGTTCGAACGGATATCGTCGGCGTCGTCGGCGCCGCGCGCCTTGCCGCCCTGTCCCTGACCCTTGGACTGCCCCTTACCGGCGCCGGCGCCGGCACCGGCACCGTTGCCGCCCTTCTTCTCGATGCCGAAGGCGTCGAGGAAGTGGCGCACGTCGTTTTCTTCCAGCTCTTCCCAGCGGCCGCGCTTGAGGCCCGACGGCAGGGTCATGGCGCCGTAGCGGGTACGGATCAGGCGCGACACGGTCAGGCCGACCGCCTCGAACATGCGGCGCACCTCGCG
The DNA here is from genome assembly GCF_034420155.1 of Massilia luteola. Classification (NCBI taxonomy): domain Bacteria; kingdom Pseudomonadati; phylum Pseudomonadota; class Betaproteobacteria; order Burkholderiales; family Oxalobacteraceae; genus Massilia; species Massilia luteola. Next base: position 49,955 of record NZ_JAXOFN010000020.1, on the reverse strand, counting down.
GTTGCGGCCTTCGCCGATCACCACGCGGTACCAGCGATTGACGCCTTCGCCGCCGCCGTCCACGATCTTGGTGAACGATGCCGTGCCGTCGTCCAGCTCGACGCCGGCCAGCAGCTTCTGGCGCATGCCTTCTTCCAGCTCGCCCAGCGTGCGCACGGCGTATTCGCGGTCGATGTTGTAACGCGGGTGCATCAGGCGGTTCGCCAGGTCGCCGGAATTCGTGAACAGCAGCAGGCCCTCGGTGTTGAAGTCGAGGCGGCCCACGGCCAGCCATTTCCCGGTCTTCATGGTCGGCAGGCGGTCGAATACGGACGGACGGCCTTCCGGATCGTCCGCGCTGACGATTTCGCCGGCCGGCTTGTGGTACACGAGCACGCGCGGCGGCTTGTTGTTGTTCACGCGGCGCTGCAGCAATTTGCCGTTGATGCGCACGGCGTCCGTCGGCAGGATCCGCTGGCCGATGTGGGCCGGCTCGCCGTTCACCGACACGCGGCCGGCGATGATCAGCTCTTCCATGTCGCGGCGCGAACCGAGGCCGGCTTCGGCCAGCACTTTATGCAGCTTCGGCGCGTCGTCCTCGGCCGTCAGGTCGCGCCGGGCCTTGGTCGCCTGGTGCTGGCCGCGGCCGCCGTCGTTGGCGTCGAACGCGTCCGACGTGACGAACGAGAACACGGCATCCGCGTCGTTGCCCTTGCCGCCCTTGCCGCCCTTGCCCGGCGCGGCATTGTTCCTGGCGTTCTTGTTCTTGCCCTGCTGCTTCTGGCCCGGATTCTGGCCCGGGTTCTGGCCGGCCTGCTGCTGGCCGTTCTGGCCGCCCTGCGCCTGCTGGCCGCGCTGCTGGCCTTTCTTCTGCTGCTTGCCGCCGCGCTGGTCGCGGCGCTGCTCGTTGCGGCCGGTTTCCGCCGGCGCGGCATCGACGCCGGCCGGGGCCGCGTCGGCGGCCGGGGCGGCGCTTTGCTCCTCGGCGCGTGCCGGCTGGCGCGCGTCGCGCTGCTGGCGCTGCTCGCGCATCTGGCGCGGACCGCGCGGCTTGCGCTGGCTCCCGGCACCGTCGCCTGCCTGGGCGGGCGCGGGTTCGGCGGGCGCGGCAGCGGCCGGGGCCGGGGCGACGGCGACGGCGACGGGTGCCGATGCAGGCTCGACGGCAACCGGCGCCGCGTCGGCAACGGCGGCCTTGCGGGCGCGCGGCTTGCGCGCCGGTGCGGCCGCAGGTTCGGTGGAAGGCGCGGCGGCGGCAGGCGCGGCGGCGGCCGGGCTGTCGGCGGCGGGCGCGGCTTCGGCCGCCTTCTGGGCCGCCGTCTTGCGCGTGCGCTTCGGCTTGGCCTCGGCCCCGGGCTGCGCAGCCTCAGGCGCCGCGGTCTCAGGCGCCACCGCCTCCGCCTTCGGCTTCGCGGTGCGGCGCTTCGGCTTGGCGGCCGTCTCCAGTCCTGCCTCGGCAGGGATCGTCTCGTTCATGTCAGTTGGATTCATCATTCGTTTCTTGGTTTTGCTGACCTGGCGCGACGATCAGTCGTTGGACGCGAGCGCTTGGTCGTGTATCGGGACTTCAACGGGTGAAGTGTCGTCAAATTGTTGCAGGGCCGCTTCCAGCGCCTCCAGGCTGCGCCCGGCACCGATATCGGCCACCTGCTGCAGCGGCGGCAGCTGGGACAGCGCGGCGAGCCCCAGGTCGTCGAGAAACTGCTTCGTCGTTCCCAGCAGCGCCGGACGCCCGGGCACTTCGCGGTGGCCCACCACATCGATCCAGCCGCGGTCTTCCAGCATCTTGATCGTCTGCGAATTCACCGCCACGCCGCGGATTTCCTCGATGTCGCCACGCGTCACCGGCTGGCGGTAGGCGATGATCGCCAGCGTTTCCAGCGTCGCGCGCGAATATTTCGGCGGTTTTTCCGGCGCGATCCGGTCCAGGTAAGGCTTCATTTCCGGGCGGCTCTGAAAGCGCCAGCCCGACGCCAGGCTCACGATCTCGATGCCGCGATCCTGCCAATCCTGGCGCAATTCCTCGAGCAGGATCTTGATCGTATCCGACCCGACGCCGGCGCCGATGGGGCGGCCGGCGCTGTCCGCGTCGACGAACAGTTTCTTCATGGCGTGGATCGTCATCGGCTCGCGCGCGCACAGCAAGGCGGTCTCGAGGACCTTCTTGGCCTCATCAGTGTTCATAACGATGTCGTCAGCGGAGTGTGCAACTCTGGATGCCAGAACCATCAAACATAACCCGTCCAACGCGGCCGGCCAGGAGCGCCGGCCAACATTGCCAGCCGCGCGGCCGCCAGGCTGAGACTTCACGCTTTGAAACGGGGTTCCATAACCCGGCTTGGAATACCGGGCGGGATACCGTGGGGGGTTGCGCCCTGCCACGGGGCGGCCCACCGGTAAGTGGTCCGCAAACGGTTGATTTCAAGAGAAACGGGGCTGCCGGCACCATCGGGAGACTGGGCTCTGGAGGCGAGGCTCCTGGCGCGCTGGGCTAAGCGAACGACATCGTTTCTTCCAACTGCCGTTCATTGTACCCGATAAAAGCGGGAAAAGGCATCCCGCGCTGCGCAACGCGGCCGCGGCGGCCGGAATTACACGCCCGGGCGGTCCGTCAGGATGGCCGAAACACCTACTAAAGCTGGGTATTCGGCCGTGATCACATAGGTCGGCACCTGCGCCAGATAGCCGACGAAGCGGCCTTTCTGTTCGAACCGGGCCCGGAAACACGAGGCCGCGAAGCGCTCGCCCAGGCGCGGCACGATGCCGCCGCCGATGTAGACGCCGCCCTGGGCGCCCAAGGTGACGGCCAGGTTGCCCGCGATGGTGCCCAGCATGCCGCAGAAGACCTCGATGACCTCGTCGCACAGCGCGCATGCGCCGGCCAGGCCGCGACGCGTCATCTCGGGCGCATCCAGCGCCTCGGCCGCGACGCCCCGGTGGTGGGCCAGCGCGCGGTAGATCAATTCCAGGCCGGCACCGGACAGGAAACGCTCGGCCGACACGTGCCCGAATTCGCGCCAGGCAAATTGCAGGATCGCGACTTCGGTCTCGTTGGCGGGCGCAAACGTCACATGGCCGCCTTCGCTGCGCAGCGCGGTCCAGCTCGGCTTTGCGCCGGCCGGCAGGTTCTCCGCGGGAACGAGGCCGGACACACCCAGGCCCGTGCCAGCGCCGAGCAGGCCGATCGGCGTGCCGGCCACCGGCGCGCCGCTGCCCACTTGCCGTTTTTCGGCGTTCGCCAGGTGCGGCAGCGCCATGGCCAGCGCGTAGAAATCGTTGACGACGGCGAGCTCGTCGAAGCCGCATTCCAGGCGCAGCGCCTCGATCGAAAACGCCCAGTGGTGATTGGTCATGCGCACGAAGTCGCCGACGATGGGATTCGCGATGGCGATCGCGGCATGGCGCACGACACCGGCGGCGGCGGCCACGGCCGGCAATGCCAGATAGGCACGCAGCGCGTCGGCGAGCGTCGCGTAGGCGGCGCAGGGCAGGACTTCGATCGACTCGATCCTGCCGGGCCCGGTCTCCAGCGCAAAACGCGCATTGGTGCCGCCGATATCGGCCAACAGGCGCGGGCTCGCGTGGCGCGCGCTGTCCAGGCGCGGTTCGGTGGACGGATCGACGATGGCAACGGGCGAAACGATCATGGCAGGCCTAAGAAACAGATTCCTCAAGCTTAAGGATTTCTTGGCTGCAGCGCAAGCATTTATTGTAGTTTAGGTACATCGGACCGCAAATCCGGGGGAATTTGCGTAAAACTTCCCACGCTTACTGAGTAGTCGAGCTACCAACCGTGGAAGTTTGCGAAACGTGCGGACTGATCGATGCCACGCGGCCGGCGCGGGGCCGGGGCCGCTCAGCCGGCCTTGGGCTTGAGTGCCACGTCGGCCTGGCCGGCGGCGCAGTGATCGTTCCAGGCGTCCAGGCCGCCGCGCAGGGGGCGCGCACGGTGGAAGCCGTTCTTGATGAATTCCTTGGCGACCTGGGCCGAGGTGACGTCGTTCGGGCAGGAGCAATAAATGACGATGTGGCGCTCCTTGTCGAGCGACGCCATCAGGCGTTCGGGTACGGCATCGCCATAGACCAGCGCGCCCGGAATGCCCTCTTCCAGCTGGCGCGCGGTGACGCCGCGCGCATCGACGATCAGCGGATCGTGGCCGCCTTCGAGCAGGTCCTTGAGTTCGTCCATGGTGATGCGCGGCAGGTCGGCCGCGCCCAGGTTGCGCTTGCGCTCGATGTACTTGAACAACACGAACAGCGCGAGCAGGACGCCGATGACCATCAGCGCCGTGCTGCCCATGGTCTCGAACCAGGCGATGACGTCGTCCACGCTGCCATGGAACCAGGCGCCCAGGCCCATGCCGACGCCGCTCCACAGCAGGCCGCCGGCGATCGACAGCCAGATGAAGCGGTTCGTCGTCGTGCCCATGGCGCCGGCCAGCGGCGGCGCGATCGTGTTAAAGCCGGGAACGAACTTGGCCACGACGAGCGACTTCGCGCCCCAGCGACTGAAATTGTCCTCGGTCTGGCTGACGCAGGAGTCGGGCGACAGCGAAATCTTGCACAGCAGGCGCAGGATGCGCTTGCCGTAATGGCGGCCGGCGCGGAACCAGAAGTAATCGCTGATCAGGCAGGCCAGCACCGACACCACCAGATACAACGGCCAGTTCGCCTTGCCGTCGACGGCGAGCGCGCCGGCGATGATCAGCACCGGAAACGCGGGAATCGGCAGCCCGATCTGTTCGAGCAGGACGGTGCCGAACACGATCAGGACGCCATAGACGTGTAGCAGGTGCGAGAGCTGGGTCATCCCCGTATGGTAGCGGAAAACGCCGGGGTCAGAGCCCGGTTTTGGGCAATTTCCAACATCAGGGCTCTGACCCCGGTATCGCGGCCAGCAGTTGTTGCGTGTAGGGATGCTGCGGATTGCGATAGAGCTCGTCCGCATCGGCCATTTCGACCACGCTGCCGTGGTGCATCACCATCACGCGGTCGGAGATGTACTTCACCACCGACAAATCGTGCGAGATGAAGATGTAGCTCATCTTGTACTCGTCCTGCAGGTCCTGCAGCAGGTTCAGGACCTGGGCCTGCACCGACACGTCGAGCGCCGACACCGATTCGTCGCACACGAGGATCTCCGGCTTCATCGTCAGGCAGCGCGCGATGGCGATGCGCTGGCGCTGGCCGCCGGAGAATTCGTGCGGGTAGCGCTCGAACGCATGCGCCGGGAGCCCGACGCGCTCGAGCAGCTGGCGCGCGTGGGCCGTACGCTCCGCATCGTTCTTGCCGATGCGGTGGATGCGCATCGGCTCGAGCAGGATCTGGCCGACGGTGAAGCGCGGATTCAGCGACGCGTACGGATTCTGGAACACGATCTGGATGCGCCGTTTATATGCCTGGAACTCGGCGTCGCTCATCGCCACGAGGTCGCGGCCGTCGAACATGGCGCTGCCGCCGGTGGCGCGGTGCAGGCGCAGCAGCGTGAGGCCAACCGTCGTCTTGCCGGATCCCGATTCACCGACGACGCCCAGCGTCTTGCCGCGCGGGAGCGTGAACGACACGTCCTTCACGGCCTTGAATTCGCGTTTGCCGAACAGGCCCTCGCGCAGATAAAAGCTCTTGGCGAGGCCGTTCACCACGAGGATGTTCTCGTCGTCCGCCGCATAGCCGCGCGTGCGCTGCGGCAGCGTGGCGCCCGGCTGCGCGCGTCCGCTCAGGTAATCGTCGATGACGGGCAGCCGCACGGGCCGCGCATCCAGCGGCGGCCGGCAATGCAGCAGCGCCCGCGTGTAGGCGTCGCGCGGGTCGCCCAGCACCTGCGCGGCCGCGCCCTCTTCGCGCACCTCGCCGTGGCGCATGACGATCACGCGGTCCGCGATCTCGCCGACGAGGCCCAGGTCGTGCGTGATGAACAGCACGGCCATGCGGCGCCGCTTCTGCAGGGCCGCGATCAGGTCCATGATCTGCTTTTGGATTGTCACGTCCAGCGCCGTCGTCGGCTCGTCCGCGATCAGCAGGCGGGGTTCGCAGGCGATGGCCATCGCGATCATCACGCGCTGCTGCTGGCCGCCCGACATCTGGCTCGGGTAGGCGTCGATCTTGTGCGCCGGATCGGGAATGCCCACTTCATCCAGCAGCTCGAGCGTGCGCGCGCGCGCCTGGCGCTTGTCCATGCCGAGGTGCAGGCGCAGCACTTCGCCGATCTGGAAGCCGACCGTGAACACGGGGTTCAGCGACGACATCGGTTCCTGGAAGATCATCGCGATGTCCTTGCCGCACAGGCGCCGCCGCTCCCCGACGGACAGGTCGAGCAGCTCGCGGCCGTCGAAACGGACCGAGGAACCGGGGTGGATGATCGTGGTATCCGCCGGCAGCAGGCCCATCACCGCGAGCGAGCTGACCGACTTGCCGCTGCCCGATTCGCCGACGAGGGCGACCGTGGCGTCGAGCGGCAGGCTGAACGAGATGCCCTTCACGGCCTCGAACGTGTTCTTCTTGTCGGTCCTGAAGGAGATGCGCAGGTCGCGCACCTCGAGCAGATGCCGGGGAGTCGGGTCGCTCATTTCAGTTTCGGATCCAGCGCATCGCGCAGCGCGTCGGCGAACAGCGAGAACGCCGTCACCAGGATGGCCATGGCGCTGGCGGCCGCCGCCAGCTGCCACCATTTGCCGAGGATGAGTTCATTCTGCGCCTCGTTCAGCATGCTGCCCCACGAGACGACGCCCACCGGCACGCCGAAGCCGAGGAACGACAGGATCACTTCCGCCTTGATGAAGCCGACGACGAGGATCGACATCTGCACCAGCGCCACGTGCGACACGTTCGGGAAGATGTGGACGAACATCTTGCGCCAGCCGGACGCGCCGATCGCATCGGCCGCCATCACGTATTCGCGCGCCTTGTGCTTGATGTACTCGGCGCGGATCAGGCGGTACGGCCCGGTCCAGCCGGTGAGCCCGAGGATCAGCACGATCGTCAGCACGCCCCTCGTCTGCAGCACGGCGGCCACGGTGAGGATCATGAGGATCGACGGAATCGACGTGAACACGCTGTAGAACCAGTTGAACAGATCGTCGACCGCCCCGCCGTAGAAGCCGGACAAGGCGCCGAACACGGTACCGAGCAGCACGGCGACGAACGCGGCGACGAGGCCGACGACGATCGACGTCTGCCCTCCCTTGATCGTCTTCTTGACGATGTCGTGGCCCCATTTGTCGGCGCCGAACGGCAACGTGGTCCGCTTGGCGGCATGCGCGGCATGGCCGTGGCGCGCCAGCTGCGCCCGCAGGTCGGCGATGTCGGCCGCGAGCGGATCGAACGCGTTCGGCGGCACCGGGCGCTGCGGCTGCGCCAGCGCGGCCAGCGCCGGGTCGGGGCCGATGAACGTTGGCGGCGCGTAGTTGACGGCGACTTCGTCTTCCCAGTCGGCGGCCACGAGCCCCGTCGCCGCCAGCACGACGGACGCCAGGTACAGGCACACGACGGCCAGCGCCGCCATCGCGACGCGGTCGGCGCGCAGGCGGCGCCAGGCCAGCGTCCACAGGCCTGGAGAGACGGCCGGATGGTGCAGCGCGTGCGCCGTCATTTGAGCTGCACGCGCGGATCGACGGCCTGGTACATCAGGTCGGCCAGCAGGTTGAACACCATCGTGGCCGCGGCGACGTAGACCGTGATCGCCTTGATGACGGGGAAGTCGCTGCGCTCGACGGCGAGGATCACTTCGCGCCCGATGCCGGGGATGCCGAAGAAGCGCTCGAGCAGGAAGGCGCCGATCAGCAGCGCGGGCAGGTTGGCCATGACGTACGTGATGATGGGAATCGCGGCATTGCGCAGCACGTGCACCCACACGATGCGGCGCTCCGGCAGGCCTTTCGCGCGCGCGGTGCGCACGTAGTCCTGCCCCACCTCGTCCAGCACGAAGCTGCGGAACAGGCGCAGGGTCGGCGCCACCGACACGGCGAGACCGATCAGGATCGGCAGCGTGGCGTAGCGCAGCAGGTTTTCCGTGAAGTGCTCGCCCCAGCCCTGCACGGGAAACAGCCCCAGTTTATAGGCGAGGCCGTACTGGAACACGATGATGTAGACGAGGATCGAGATCGACATGCCCACCGTGCACGCGACCATCACCAGCCGGTCCGTCAGCGAACCGCGCACGAACGCGATGGCCAGCGCCAGCGCGATGCCGATCGACGTCTCCAGCACCGTCAGCGGCACCAGCACCGTCAACGACGGCCCGAGGCGGGTGGCGATGATGTGCGACACCGGCTCGCCCGTCGCCCAGGCGTTGCCGAAGTCGAAGGTCAGGATCTGCTTCACGAAGATGCCGAGCTGGACGTACCACGGCGCGTCGAGTCCCAGCTGGGCGCGGATGTTCGCGATGGCGTGGGCATCGGCCATCTTGCCCGCCAACAGGTACGACGGGTCGCCGCCGACCCAGTTGAACAGCACGAACACCAGCACGACGACGCCGGCCATCGTGGGCAGCATCTGCCACAGGCGCCGCAGGATATAAGCAAACATCGGGATTCCCGGGTGATTCATCGAACGCGTTCGGAACTATAGACCAGATTGCGCCGCCTTGGCCGGGAAAAGATGTCATGGGGCCATAACCAAACGGATGAGTTGATAAATGAGCGGATGTGGTATTTACGCAATATGCATTGCGCTCGTATTGACACATTGCACGCACCGGTGGTCTGATGCGTTGCCAAAATAAAACAGTAGTTTTTTGGCTACCCAGAGAGAGACTACATCATGAGACAGCCCAGTCCGGCATACACATACCAAAATTGCACGGAATCGGGAATGCGCCGATGTTTAGCCTTGCCATCGAAGCACCATTTGGAGTTGTAATGCATCAAAAGAAAGCTATCGCACAAGCAGTGACGCTCGCCCTCGCCTACACGGCGCTGGGTGTTGCACCGGCCATGGCGCAAGACGCCCAAGGGCCGATCCAGCGTGTCGAAATCACCGGTTCCAGCATCAAGCGCGCGACCGCCGAAACGGCGTCGCCCGTGCAGGTGGTCAGCCGTGAAGACCTCGCCAAGTCCGGCAAGGGCACCGTCGCGGAATATCTGCAGACGCTGACCTCGGACGGCGCCGGTTCGCTGCCGACCGGTTTCGGCAACGGCTTCGCCGCCGGCTCCACCGCCATCTCGCTGCGCGGCCTGGGCGCCACGTCCACGCTGGTGCTGCTGAACGGCCGCCGCATGGCGCCGTTCGCCCGCGCCGACGACGGCCAGAAGAGCTTCACCGACCTGTCGACCGTGCCGATGGAAGCCGTCGAGCGCATCGAGATCCTGAAGGACGGCGCCTCGTCGACCTATGGCGCCGACGCGATCGCCGGCGTGGTCAACATCATCCTGCGCAAGGACTTCGTCGGCACGGTCTTCAAGGCCGAGGCGGGCGAATCGCGCTACCACGACGCCGGCACCGGCAAGGCCGCCCTCACCTGGGGCCGCGGCCACCTCGACGAAGACGGCTACAACGTCATGGTCAATGCCGAGTTCTACGGCAACTCGGCGCTGCTGAACAAGGACCGCGCCGGCCGCGCCTGGATCGGCCACGGCGACATCCGTCCGTGGGGCTATGCGGCCAACACCCAGTTCGCGGGCGGCTACATCACGCCGGGCGCGTCCAGCCCGACGCCGACCGGCGCGCTGCGCGATCCGAAGACCGGCAACTACGTCTCGCTGCCGGGCTGCGCGCAGTTCTCGGTCACCGCCGCGCAAGACCCGGCCGGCGGCTGCCTATGGTACCAGGACCAGTTCCGTTCGATGCAGCCGAAGATCGGCGGCATGAACTTCTACGGCCGTTTCACCAGGAACCTCGACGGCGGCCTGCAGTTCTACGCCGAAGCCGGCTACTCGAAGCGCGACACCGAATTCACGCTGACCCCGCCGGCGACGAGCTCCACCGTCGCCTTCCCGCCGAACGCCGCCAGCCCGACCGGCGTCATCAACTACGGCAACGCGATCCTGGTCTCGGCCCGGCACCCGCAGAACCCGTACGGCGCCGCCGTGCGCCTGCGCTACTCGATGTTCGACGTCGGCCCCAGCACCCGCTCGGCCGACAACGAATTCTCGCGCTTCGTGTTCGGCCTGAAAGGCACGGTCGCCGGCTGGGACTTCGATACCGGCCTCACGCACTCGGCATCGACGCTGGACCTGAACTACAGCAACATGATCAACATGAAGGTGCTGCAGGCCGCGCTGGGCGATCCGGCCAGCAAGTACTTCCCTTACTACATCGGCACGCAGGCCGGCAAGAACCCGTCCTCGCTGTACGCGGCCATGGTGACGAACGCCGTGTCGCACTCGACCACCGAACTCGACGTGCTCGACTTCAAGGCGTCGCGCGAACTGATGCAACTGCCGGGCGGCGCGCTGGGCCTGGCGGTCGGCGCGGAATACCGCCACCAGTCGCTGGACAACCCGTCGCTGTCGGGCACGCAGGACGGTTCGATCAACGCGTCGTACGTCGCCGCCAACGGCGACCAGAACGTCTCGGCCGTGTTCTTCGAAGTGGCCGCGCCGGTCGTCAAGACGGTCGAACTGAACGCGGCGGTGCGCTACGACAAATACAAGGACTTCTCGTCGACCACGCCGAAATTCGGCATCAAGTGGACGCCGCTGAAGACCTTCGCGCTGCGCAGCACCTACACCGAAGGCTTCCGCGCCCCGGGTCCGGCCGAATTCAGCGCGGCCAGCCAGAGCACCGGCAGCTCGTCCGTGCGCGATCCGATCCGCTGCCCGAACGGCACCCCGGCCGCCGGCGGCGCCACCCAGGCCGACTGCGCGATCTCGATCGGCGCGGTCAAGGTCGGCAACCCGAACCTGCAGCCGGAGAAATCGAAGGGCTACACGCTGGGCATGGTGTGGGATCCGCTGGACGGCACCGCGCTGTCGCTGGACGCCTTCAAGATCAAGCGCAGCAACGAGATCAACCCGCTGTCGTACGTCGAGGCGGCCGCCCTGCCGACCGCGATCCGCAACGACAACAACCTCGTCGTGAACGGCGTCGCGATCCCGAACACGGGCACGCTGCTGCTGTCGAAGGCGCCGTACCAGAACTCGAGCTTCACCGAGGTCAAGGGCATCGACCTGGACGTCAAGCAGCGCTTCCGCCTGGGCGACTACGGCCGCGCCACGCTGGGCCTGACCTGGACCCACGTCGCGTCGTGGGTGCGCGCCGAGAAGAACGGCACGCGCTACCAGTACGCCGGCACGCACGGCAACTGCGATACGTCGGATTGCGCCGGCACGCCGAAGGACAAGATCAGCACGAGCCTGTCCTGGGACCGCCAGAACCTGAACGTGACCGCGACGGTCAACTACCGCGCCGACATGCAGAACGTGTACTTCGCCGGCGACAAGTGCGCCTCGCAGTTCGCGAACGGTGCGCCGGCGCCGGGCGACTGCCGCCTGGCGTCGTTCACGACGCTCGACTTGTCGGCCCGCTACCAGGTGACGCCGCAGCTGCAGGTCTACGGTTCGATCTCGAACCTGTTCGACAAGATCGCACCGCTGGACCCGCTGACCTACGGCGGCATGAGCTACAACCCGATGGACGCCAGCGGCGCCATCGGCCGGTTCTTCAAGGCTGGCGTGCGTTACCAGTTCTGATCGGCTGAACGCAAGCAATGAAAAAACCGCCGCAGGCTCGCAGCCGGCGGCGGTTTTTTTACGTAACGCCAACACGTTGCGAACGTCACGTCACGCGTGGGCGGAGGGCCGCCCACGTGTGACGCAACCGCACCACGAACGGACTCAGGCGTCGTCGCGCAGGCGCCGACGGCGCACGCTGTCCGCGAGGTTTTCCAGCACCGCGATGCTCGTGTCCCAGTCGATGCAGCCGTCCGTCACGGACTGGCCGTACGTCAGTTCCTTGCCCGGCACGAGGTCCTGGCGGCCGCCGACGAGGTGCGACTCGACCATCACGCCGACGATGCGCGTATCGCCCCCCGCGATCTGGGCGCCGATGTCGGCGCACACGGGCACCTGGTTCTGCGGATTCTTGCTGCTGTTGGCGTGCGAGGCGTCGATCATCAGGCGGCTCGCGAGACCGTTGGCGGCGAGCTGCTTGCAGGCGTCCTCGACGCTGGCCGCGTCATAGTTCGGCGCCTTGCCGCCGCGCAGGATGATGTGGCAATCCTCGTTGCCCGCGGTCGACACGATCGCCGAGTGGCCACCCTTCGTCACGGACAGGAAGTGGTGCGGCTGCGACGCCGCCTTGATCGCATCGGCCGCGATCTTGAGGTTGCCGTCCGTGCCGTTCTTGAAGCCGACCGGGCACGACAGGCCCGACGCCAGTTCGCGGTGCACCTGCGACTCGGTCGTGCGGGCGCCGATCGCGCCCCAGCTGATGAGGTCGGCGATGTATTGCGGGCTGATCACGTCGAGGAATTCGGTGCCGGCCGGCAGGCCCAGCTCGTTGATGTCGCGCAGCAGCTCGCGCGCCATGCGCAGGCCGTCGTTGATGCGGAAGCTGTTGTCCATGTACGGGTCGTTGATCATGCCTTTCCAGCCGACCGTCGTACGCGGCTTCTCGAAGTAGACGCGCATGACGATTTCCAGCTCGCCGGCAAAGCGGTGGCGCTGCTCGACGAGGCGGCGGGCGTATTCCATGGCGGCGTTCGGATCGTGGATCGAGCACGGGCCGATCACGACCATCACGCGGTCGTCCTGGCCGTGCAGGATGCGATGCAGCGCCAGGCGCGCCTGCGACGCGGTCTGCTCGGCCTCCGGGGTCACCGGGAATTCGCGGATCAGGTGCGAGGGCGGCGTCAGTTCCTTCATTTCGCGGATGCGTAAGTCGTCGGTGCGGGGCATTGCTGTTCTCCGTTCTGATCTGATGATTAAAAATTCTGGGCCGTAAAAAAAAAGACCGCCAGCTCGGCGGTCTTTTGGATTTTTGTGTCGGACTCTGTTCTGTTACTGCGTGAACCTGCCGCTACTCCACCGCCGTTGGGCTGGAATGGCTAAACCAAAAATAAAAGGTAAAGAAAACGGCGTGGCGCATGTGGGTTCCTGAATGGTCGATTGACTATAACAACATTGCATCAACGTTGGCAAGACTTTATTTGTGCTGTGATGTGTCGGTTACGGTTGCCTATACAGGCGATCGGTTGCGTCAACCAGACACCCTTTTCCGCAGTGCCGGACACGCTTGAGAGATGTCAGTTGCCTCTCCGCGCGAGATGCAAAAGTCGCAACGAGCCCCGGTCGCGTGCACACCGGGTCGACCATCCCTCATCGTACATGGAGTCTGGACATGACCGAAACACCGATATCCCAAACGATCCGGCGCCTGTCCGCGGGCGGGGGCGCCATCGCCCTGGCCATCCTGGCGCTGCCGGCGCCGGCCCAGGAAGCCGCGCCCAAACCCGTCCCGCGCGTCGAGATCACCGGCTCGAACATCCGCCGCTCCGAGGCCGAGACGGCTTCCTCCGTCATCACCGTCAACCGCGCCGACATCGAGCGCTCCGGCAAGGCCACCGTGGCCGAACTGCTGCAGACCCTGGCCGTCGACAACCAGGGCTCCGTGCCGACCACGTTCGGCAACGGCTTCGCGGCGGGCGCTTCTGGCATCTCGCTGCGCGGCCTCGGCGCGGCGTCCACGCTGGTGCTGTTGAACGGGCGCCGCATGGCCCCGTACGGCCTCGCGGACGACGGCCAGAAACAGTTCGCGGACCTGAACGTGATCCCGACCGACGCCGTCGAGCGCGTCGAGGTGCTGAAGGACGGTGCCTCGGCCATCTACGGTTCCGACGCCATCGCCGGCGTCGTCAACATCATCCTGCGCCGCGACTTCCAGGGCAACACGGTGCGGTTCTCGCGCGGCGCCAGCAACGACTGGGACGGCAAGCGCACCAACGTTGCCTTCACCAAGGGCGTCGGCAGCCTGGACGCCGACCGCTACAACGTCCTGTTCAGCCTCGAGTACAAGAAGTTCGACGAGATCTGGTACCGCGACCGCCCGGACCGCGACTGGATCGGCCGCAACGACCTGCGCCCCTGGGGTTATTCGGCCGACCAGGCGCTCGGCGGCACCGGCGCCATCCTGCCCGGCACCGGCACGGCCGGCAGCGCCATCAACGGCAACGTGCGCAATCCGGCCGACCCCACCAACTACTACAACCGGGGCAACCTGGCCGGCCCCGGCTTCACGCGCACGTTCCCCGGCGCGGCCTGCTCCAACTTCACCAGCCACCCGCAGGGCGATCCCGGCGGCGGCTGCCTGATCGACGCGTCCCAGGTCTACAACCAGATCGAGCCCAAGCAGGAAAACCTGAGCTTCTTCCTGCGCGGCTCGTATCAGCTCGACCCGGCCGTCCTGCTGTACAGCGAGTTCAACTGGTACACGAGCCAGACGGATTCGTCGACGACGCCGTCCACGGTCAGCGCCTCCGTCGGCTTCCCGGGCGGTCCCGTCAACAATGCCATCGCCCAGCTCGGGGCCGCCCACCCCGACAATCCGTATTTCGGCACGGCCGCGCGCTTGCGCTACCTGGCGGCCGACGTCGGCCCGCGCGTGTCGAACATCGACTCCAACTTCCTCCGCTGGCTCGGCGGCGCCAAGGGCTCGAATTTCGGCTGGGACTGGGACTCGTCCCTGCTGTTCTCGCGCAACCACGTCACCAACACGCAGAACGGCTACCTGCAGCGCGACGTCGCCTTCGCCCTGCTCGACCCGTCGACCGCCAACGTGGCCGCGGCGCTGCGCAATCCGGCCTATGCGGCGCTGCCGCCAGGCACCGTGTGGCGCATCGGCGAAAACGCGAACCTGAATTCGCCCGCGCTGTACGCGGCCCTGTCGCCGACCATCGCCAACGCGGCGCGCACCGAGGTCGGCCAGGTCGACTTCAAGGCCACGCGCGAGTTCAGCGGCATTCCCTGGCTGGCCGGCAACCTGGGACTGGCGGCCGGCACCGAGTTCCGCCACGAGATGACGGAACTGATGCCCACCTCGGGCACCGAACGCGGCAACATCATCGGCCTCGGCTATTCCGCCTACTCCGGGGCCCGCAACGTGTTCGCCTTGTACGGCGAAGGACTGGCGCCGCTGCCGTTCAACGTCGAAGCCTCGGCGGCCCTGCGCTACGACCACTTCACCGACGTCGGCAGTTCCTGGACGCCGAAGCTCGGGCTCAAGTGGACACCGGTGCGCGCATTCGCCCTGCGCGGCACGTTCGCGCGCGGCTTCCGTGCGCCGAGCCCGGCCGAGAACGGCGTCGGCGGACTGGCCGCCTTCTCGACCGCCGCCGACCCCGTGCGCTGCGCGCTGGGCGTCACGAGCAGCTGCAATCCGGCGTCGATCGCGCTGATCACGTCGCCCAACCAGAGCCTGTCGCCGGAACGCTCGAAGAGCTACACGCTGGGCGTCATCTGGGACCCGCTGCCGCGCACGAGCATCTCGGTCGACTACTGGAAGATCAAGCGCAAGAACGAGATCAACCAGGAACAGGTCGATGCCGCGATCGCCGCCGGCCACGTCGTGCGCGACGCCACCAGCGTGAGCGCCATTCCCGGCGATCCGGGCGCCATCACGGCCGTGCTGACGCGCTACGTCAACTCGGCCCAGAGCAAGGTGCGCGGACTCGACGTGGACGCCCGCTACAACCACCACCTGCCGGACGCCTGGGGCAATGCCACCTTCGACGTCAAGTACACGCACATCTTCGAGTGGCTGCGCACGGAGCAGGACGGCACGTCGCGCGAATTCGCGGGCACGCACGGCAACTGCGACGTCACCAACTGCGCGGGCACGCCGGCCGACCGGGTCAATGTGCGCTTCGGCTGGGACCGCGACAACCTGCGCGTGTCGGCCAACGTGAACTACCGCGGCACACTCGAGAACCGCTTCTTCCGCGGCGATCCGAGCGGCTGCGCCGTGACCTTCGCCAACGGGGCCGACGCCCCGAACGGTTGCGAACTGGCGTCGTTCACGACCGTCGACCTGGTGGTGCGCTGGAAGCCGCGGCAGCGCTGGGAGCTGTTCGGGTCGGTCCAGAACCTGTTCGACAAGATCGCACCGCTCGATCCGCTGACCTATGGCGCGCAGGCGTACAACCCGCTCGATTACGAGGGCGCGCGCGGACGCTACTACACGTTGGGGGCGCGTTATTCGTTCTGAGAGATGCGGCACGGTAGGGCGGGCACACCGTGCCCACGCGTGACGTATGCGGTGTGTTGGCGTTGCGCGTGGGCACAGGGTGCCCACCCTACCAATTTTGGTCGCCGCGCTGGCGACATTCAGTCGCCGCCCTGGCGACATTTAGTCGCCGCCCTGGCGACATTTAGTCGCCGCCCTGGCGACATTTAGTCGCCGCCCTGGCGACATTTAGTCGCCGCCCTGGCGACATTTAGTCGCCGCCCTGGCGACATTTAGTCGCCGCCCTGGCGACATTTAGTCGCCAGGGCCCTCCCCCGGCATCGTGTCGGCCATCAGGCGCAGTTCCTCCGGCGTCAACTCGTCGGGTTTCTTGCCTTCGAGTCCGTCGAAGTCGTCCGGCGACTTTGCGCCCTGTTGCGCCTGCGCGTTGTCGGGTGGCGGGGGAACCGCCGGGGCCGGCTGCTGTCCGGTGGTCTGCGGTGTTTGATGGTTCGCCATGTCCTGCTCCTTGCGATGGATGATCCAGTCACGACAAGTGTGGCACAGCATTCAGGGCTTGGGCGCACCGTCCGCGAGACGGTCGAGCTTGAGCCAGCCGCTCGCCGCGCGCCCCGTGCGCGGATTGCGGTAGACGACGTCCGCGTAGTCGCCATAGGTGTGGAGGACGGTCAGCACATCGCCGGGAATCACGAACAACGCCGGGAGCTTGCACTCGTCCAGAGGCGCCGTATGGAACCAGGCGCGGCCGGTGCCGGTGACGACGCGTCCCGCTTGCGCGGACTCGACCGGTATCCAGCGCGACGCGGCCGTCAGCTGGGCCGCTTCGCAGCGGGTGAGTACGTTGGTCAGTTCCTTCATGCTGCCCTGCGTCCACACGAACTCGTGCACCTGTGCCGCGCCCTCCCGGGCCAGCTGGACGACCACCCTGTCGCCCGCGCGGCGCGCACCGAAGCCCGTCAGGCAATCGCCGAACGGTGGCGACATCGTCGCCGCATCGCCCGGCCCGATCCGCAGCAAGGTGAAGCGATGCCGGCATTGCGGATCCGGCAACTGGGCATCGACGAGCACGTAATCGGCGTCGTCCTGCACGGACAGCTTGACGAGGCCGGCGTCGCCGTCGACCTGCCCGAGCGCCGCGCCGCGCAAGCGGATGTCGGAACGCTCAGGGCCGGCACCGGCGGCGGGAACGGCCTGCGTCTCGACCGGGCCGAAGCGGGTGGCGACATTCGTGTGCCCGTCGGCCCAGACGCACTGCGGCGGCATCGATACGGCGAGCGCGGCAATGGCGGCGTTGAAGAACAAACGCCCGCGCAGGGCGGGCGTCGTGCTG
The DNA here is from genome assembly GCF_034420155.1 of Massilia luteola. Taxonomy (NCBI): domain Bacteria; kingdom Pseudomonadati; phylum Pseudomonadota; class Betaproteobacteria; order Burkholderiales; family Oxalobacteraceae; genus Massilia; species Massilia luteola. The sequence continues at coordinate 32,530 of NZ_JAXOFN010000020.1, read as the reverse complement.
GCGAAGGCGGATGCCATCGCGGCGGCTGGCCGTCAGGCCGTGCCGCCGACGGTCACGCCGTCGATGCGCAAGGTCGGCTGGCCGACGCCCACCGGCACGCTCTGGCCCTCCTTGCCGCACACGCCGACGCCCGAGTCCAGGCGCATGTCGTTGCCGATCATCGAGATGCGGTTCATCGTGTCCGGACCGTTGCCGATCAGGGTCGCGCCCTTCACCGGGTACGTGACCTTACCGTCCTCGATCATGTAGGCCTCGCTGGCCGAGAACACGAACTTGCCGTTGGTGATGTCGACCTGGCCGCCGCCGAAGTTCACCGCGTACAGGCCGTTCTTGACCGAGGCCAGGATCTCGGCCGGGTCCTTGTCGCCGGCCAGCATATAGGTGTTCGTCATGCGCGGCATCGGCAGGTGGGCGAACGATTCGCGGCGCGCGTTGCCCGTCACCGGCATCTTCATCAGGCGCGCGTTCATCGTGTCCTGGATATAGCCCTTGAGGATGCCGTCTTCGATCAGCGTCGTGCACTGGGTCGGATTGCCCTCGTCGTCCATATTCAGCGACCCGCGGCGGTCCTGCAGCGTGCCGTCGTCGACGACCGTCACGCCCTTGGCCGCGACGCGCTGGCCGATCATGCCGGCATACGCGGACGAGCCCTTGCGGTTGAAGTCGCCTTCGAGGCCGTGGCCGACGGCTTCGTGCAGCAGCACGCCGGGCCAGCCCGGGGCGAGCACGATGGTCATCGGACCGGCCGGGGCCGGACGCGCTTCGAGGTTCACGAGGGCCGATTGCACGGCTTCGCTGGCATATTTTTCCAGCAGTTCGTCGCTGAAATAACCGTAGTCGTAACGGCCGCCGCCGCCCGACGAGCCCATCTCGCGCCGGCCGTTCTGCTCGGCGATGACGGTGACGGACACGCGCACGAGCGGACGGATGTCGGCCGCGAGCACGCCGTCGCTGCGCACGACGAGCACGACGTCGTATTCGCCCGCCAGGCCGGCCATCACCTGCACGACGCGCGGGTCCTTGGCGCGCGCGATCTTTTCCACGCGCTCCAGCAGGGCGACTTTCGCCGTGGCGTCGAGCGAGGCCAGCGGATCATTCGGCAGGTATAGCGCGCGGCCGCCGGTCGGCTGGACGCCGGCCGCGACCTTCACGCGCCCGGCGCCCGCGCGCGCGATCGTGCGCGTGGCCGCGGCGGCGTCGAGCAGGGCTGCCTGCGAGATGTCATCTGAATACGCGAACGCGGTCTTGTCGCCCGACACGGCGCGCACGCCGACGCCCTGGTCGATCGAAAAACTGCCGCTCTTGACGATGCCCTCTTCCAGGCTCCAGCCTTCGCTCTTGGTGAACTGGAAATACAGGTCGGCATAGTCGACCTTGTGCGTGAACATGGTCCCCAGCGTCGTGATCAGCTTGCCTTCGTCGAGCCCGAATGGCGTCAACAGTACGTCGCGCGCGACGGCGAGGGAGGAGAGATTCGGTTCGAATGGAGTCATTGCGTCGGGTCTTTCTGATAAGGATAGGGCATTGTGCCATATCCGTTCAATTGGCATCGGGTGCACATCATCATGCATTGGCGGCCTCGGGGAGCCCACCCTACGGCAATGCCGCTGGCGTAGGCACCCCGTGCCCAGCATCAACGTGTGCCGCGCGCCGTTTACATTTTGCGGTGTTTCAGCGCCGGCAAATTCTCGCGCACCTTGGCGATGTACTCGGGATCGATCTCGCCGCTGACGACGCCCTCGCCTTCCGGCAAGATGTCCTTCACATCGCCCCACGGGTCGATGAGCATGCTGTGGCCGAACGTGCGGCGGCCGTTCTTGTGCGTGCCGCCCTGGGCCGAGGCCAGCACGTAGCACTGGTTCTCGATGGCGCGGGCGCGCAGCAGCACTTCCCAGTGCGCGAGGCCCGTCGTGTGCGTGAACGCGGCCGGCACGACGATCAGCGCGCATTCGCCCATCGCGCGGAACAGTTCCGGGAAGCGCAGGTCGTAGCAGATCGACATGCCCACGCGGCCGAACGGCGCCTCGAAGCTGCCGACCGTCGCGCCCGGCACGATGGTGCGCGCCTCGTCGTACGATTCGCTGCCCTTATTGAAGCCAAATAAATGGATCTTGTCGTAGCGGCCGACGTGGTGCCCAGCCGGGTCGTACACGAGCGTCGTGTTCAGCACGCGGCCGGCGTCTCCCGACACGAGGGGCAAGGTGCCGCCGATCAGCCAGATGCCGTGCTCGCGCGCCTGCGCGGCCAGGAAATCCTGGATGGGGCCGTGGCCCGGCTGTTCCGCGTGGGCGACCTTGTCCGTGTCCGTCATGCCCATGATGGGCCAGTATTCCGGCAACGTGACCAGCTGCGCGCCTCGCGCCGCGGCGTCCGCGATCAGGCGGCGCGCGGTGGCGATGTTCTCGTCCACGTCGGGCGTGGATACCATTTGTACTGCTGCGACGGTCGACTTCGCGACGGATTTCATTGGGTTCCCTTCTTTTGTTTGCTGCGGTCCTGTTGGGCCGCCGCCTCGGCAGCGGCCGCGACGGCGGGCGAATTGTCCAGCTTCACGATGTGCGGCGATTTCCACGGCCCCGTGACCTGCATGTGGTAAGTGAGCGCCTTCATCACGGGCGCGCGCAGGAACAGTTGGGCCAGGAAACTGCCCAGGCCAATCACGGGATTCACGGCCAGGCCGTACACGAGCGAGCTGGTGCCGAGGTTGAATTCCGGGATCACGACGACGTGCAGGTTCGTCGATTCGTGCGCGATGTCGGCCGTGCCATCCATCAGCACCGTCGCCGCGACGCCGTGCATCTTGAGATTGTCCGTGCGCACGACGCCGCGCGTGATCATCGCATTGGCCGTGATGCCGTCGAAGGCGAGGCCTTCCGAGAACACGTCGTGGAAATCGAGTTTCAGCATGCGCGGCAGCATCTGCAGGCTCAGCACGCCCAGCAGCTTCGCGGCGCCCGGGTCCTGCTTGAGGAACTGGCCGTCCTCGACGTTCATCTGGATCTGGCCCGACAGGCTCGGAATGTCGAGCGAGTACGGCAGCCCGGCCCACGAGATGTCGCCGGACAGCGAGCCCTTGCCGTGGCGCAGCGTCTCCGGAAAGCCGAGGCGGTCGAGCAGCCGACCGGCGTCGCTGATGTCGAGCGTGAAATTCAATGCCGTATTGCTCTTGCCGTCGCGCGTGAGCCAGCGGCCGTTCGCCTTCAGCTGGCCGTCCGGATTCGTCAATGCCAGCCGCTCGATGCGCCATTCGCGTCCGGCCAGCGCCTGCGTATTGCTGGCCGCCAGCTCGAGGCGCCCGAACTGCTTGCCCGACAGCTCGAAGCGGTCGGCCACGATATCGAGGCCGGGAATGCTGGCGGTGGCGCCCTTGTTCGATTCGAGCAGGTCCTTGACTTCGTTCGCGGACGATTCCGGGATCACGAGCGACGCGAGACGGGCCGTCACCTTGCCCAGGCCCTGGCCCGTGGGCGACTCGTTCCACGTCACGTAGCCGACCACCTGGCGCGAATCGATGCTGGCCTGCCACGTATTGTTCTGGTGCGTGGCGCCGACGACGACGTCGTGCAGCGACCGTTCGCCGATGGTAAGTTCGCTGGCGCGCGCGGCGATGGTGTCCGGCAGCACGTACTGGGCCATGCCCGCGCCGGTGGCGTTGTCGACGGCCGTGTTGCCCGTCGGCGCGGCCTCGCCCGGCCCGGCGATCTCGGCGGCCGCCGCGAGCCAGCGGTCGACGTTCAACGCCTTCATGTTCACGTTGATCATCATGCCGCCGTCGGGCTCGGGCGCCGGGACGTTGACGCCGATGCCGCCGCGCTTGACGATCCACGTGCCGTGCGGCTCGCGTTCGCGCACGTATTTTGCGGCGGCGATGTTGCCGAGGGCGACGCGGACCTCGTCGTGGCCGACGCCGTCGGGCCCCGTCGGCTGGCCGGCGAGCACGAAGTGCAGCGGCAGCGCCTCCGCGGCGGGCTTGTTCAGCGGCGCCGGCAGTTCGACGCCGAGGCCGGCCAAATTGGAATCGACGACGATCTGCGACTGGCGGTCCTTCACCGTGACGGTGCCGCCGAAGCGCGCGCCGCCGGACAGCTTCGTGCCCAGGCGCTGCAGCGCCGGCAACGAGCCCGCGCGGCGCATGCCGTCGGCGGTGACGCTGCCGGCCATGCGGATCTGGATGGCGCCGTCGCGCTGGGTGCCGCCGGACAGTTGCAACGGCCCGCCGAGGAAGCTGGCGCCCACGCCGTTCAGGTTGACGCCGCGCTCGGAAAATTCGATGCGGCCCAGCGCGGCCTCGATAGGCGGCAGTTCGGGGAACAGCACGACGTCGTTGTTCTGCAACTGCAACGCGCCCTGGACCTTCGCATCGTGCAGGCTGGCGAGCGGCAGGTGCAGTTTTAAACCCAGCCTGGCGGCCCCGGTCGCCCGCGTGTCCTCGGTGAAGTTGCCGATCCATTCGAGCACGGGGCTGGCCGCCACGTAGCGCAGGAAGTCCGGCAGCGGGCCGGCCGCCGCGCCGTCGATGTCGAGCACCATGTCGTGCACGCCCAGCTCGGGGATCACCGCGCGCACGTTGGACAGCGGAATGCCTTGCGTGCGCGCCGTGTCGGCGTGGATTTCCATGCGCGCGCGGTCGAACACGATGGTGCCGTCGATGTTCTCGGCCAGCGGCCACAGCGGCGCCTTGCCGTCGGCCGCCTTGTGGCCCGGTGCGTACTCGAGCTTGCCGTCCTCGATGCGGCCGCTGACGCGGAACTCGCCCTTGGCGCGCTGGGCCGCGTTGTCGGCGCGGAACGGGAAGTGGGCCAGGTCGCCGCGCAGGCGCAGGCGCGCGTCGTGCAGGGTGCCGCCCAGGAGCGCGCCCGTCAGCCACTCACGCAGGCCCTCGGGGGTCGCGAGCGGCAGCCAGCGGCCAATGCTCGCGATGTCGAAATTGTCGACGGTGCCCGTGAAGTCGGTGTCGCCCGGCCCCTGCCCGGGCGCCAGCGGCAGCAGGTGGCGGCCGGACAGGCTCGCCTTCAGCGCGCCCTGGGACAGGTTCAGGCTGTCGACTTCGACGAGCAGGCGGTCGTCCTGCGGGAAGCTCCAGCGCGCATGCAGCGCGAGCTGGTCGAACGGCATCTCGGGTTCGGCGAACCAGGCCGGCAGCGCCAGCACGAGCTTGTCGGAATCGACGTCGACGCTGCCGCCGTGGTCGCTCGCGTCGACGCGGCCCGACAGGTTCTTGAAGCCGGGCAGCGCCGGCCGTGCCGCCTGGGCCGGCTGGCCGTCCGCCGCGGCCTGTTCGGCGCGTGCCGCCAGCGGATTCATCGCCAGGTTCTCGACGTCGCCGCGCACGCGGTAGCCCGTGACGTGCGGAAAGCGGCCCTGCCATTCGACGTTGGCGTCGTTGATGCGGCCGTGCGGCGCCAGTTCCGTCAGCAGCTGGCGCTGGGCCGGGGCGATCGGGAGTTGCACGGCCAGCGCGGCCAGTGCGCCCACGTCCAGCTGCGCGGCGCGCACCTCGAAGCGTTCGGGCCGGGTGCGCGTGGCCGGGTGCCAGGATTCGGTCAACGTGGCCGGCGGCAGGACGACGCCGTCTTCCGTGACGACGGCAAAGTTTTCCAGGCCGATGGCATGGCCGAGCGCGCCGAAGGTCGGCTTGCCGTCGTCCACGTTCGGCGCGATGGTTTCGCTGGCCGACAGCCGGCCCGACACGCGCGCCAGCGCCAGCGGCGGCGTGTCCGGCCCGAGGCGCGCGCTGACGCCGGCCAGCGCGAGGTCGGCGGTAAAACCGGCCAGGCGCGCGTGGTCGAAGTCGAGCCAGGCGCGCACGGAACCGCGGCCCTGCTGCAGGGTGAACGGGTAATCGAAGTACTGCTTCCAGGCGGCGAGATCGGTGTTGCGCAGGTCGGCATACACCTGGCCTTTCCAGCGCCGCGCGTCGGACGGCTTGGCGCCGAACGCCGGGTGGGAAAAGCGCGCGCGCAGGTCGAGCGGGTCGCCTGCGCCCGGCGGCGGCGCGGCTTTCAGGGCGAAGCGGTGCGTCGTCCAGCGGTTCTGCAGCACGAGGGTCACGTCCGACAAGGCCAGCGTCGGCGCACCGCGCAGCTCGTCCGTCCAGGACAGCCGGCCTTCGCGGATCACGATTTCGTGCTGGCGCAGCAGCCAGTCGGCGCCGCCGCCCTCTTCCTTCCGGTTCGGGTCGATGCGCACCCCGGCCACGGCGATGACGCCATCGCGGCCGCGGCGCACGTCCAGCTCCGGCCGGTTGATTTCCAGCGCTTCGAAACGGGGTTCGGCCGCCACCACCGACCACCACGACAAGGTGGCCGACACCGACGGCAGCGCCAGCAGCTGGCGCCCGGTGCGGTCGCGCAGGCGCACGTCGCCGAGGTAGAGGTTCGGATGCAGGCCGCGCCACGACGCATAGACGCGGGCGATGGTCACCTGGTTGCCGAGCGCGCGGCTGGCGGCCCGTTCGATGTCCGGCTTGTAGAGGTCGATGTTCGGCAGGACCGCGTAGCGCAGGACCAGGAACAGCACCATGAACGCGAAATAGACGAGCAGGACGGCCTTGATCGTAAAGCCGAGCACGTGATGCGATGCCAGGTTGGCATAGCGGTAGCAGGCGCGCGCGCGGGCCCAGCGCTCCGCCAGAGGGACGTGCTCATGCACGTGCGTCTGGGGGGGCGCCTGCTCGTGCGCGTCGGGCTCGCGCTGCGCCTGCGGTTCCGGGTTGTGCATCAAAAGGCTCAAAAGGCTCGCCGAGTTGTTAATCTATAAATAAAAGAGAGCGCTTGCAACATCCGCGGCGTCTACCTTACCATCGTGCTGACCCAGGGCAGCATGGCGGGCAATTTTACCCGATAGCAAGCGTCCCGGAACGCACAAACTCGTCTGGAATTCGCCCCATGCTCCAAGTCTCTCCTTTGCAAGCTTCCCCGCAGTCTCTGGCGCAAACGTCGCGCTATTACCAACGCTGGCTCGGCGCCGACCCGGCCCGTGCCGGGCGCGTCGATACCCTTGCCGCATTATCGCTGGCCTCTCTCGATTTCGGCGCAGCGCTGAAGTCGGAAGCCGCGCTCGGTCCGAACGGTTCGGTGCTCCCGACGGTACGGGCGATGCGCCGCCTGCGCAACCTGCTCATCTGCACCATCATCCGGCGCGACCTCGACGGCCAGGCCGACCTCGACGAGGTCGTCACCGCGATGAGCCGCTTCGCCGACTTCGCCGTCCAGACCCACCTGGCCGAGCTGATGGCCGAAATGACGGCCCTGCACGGCGAACCGGTCGGCGCCGATTCTGGCCGCCCCCAGCAGATGATGGTGCTGGCGATGGGCAAGCACGGCGGCGGCGAACTGAACGTCTCGTCCGACATCGACCTCATCTTCGTCTACCCCGAGGACGGCGACACGAATGCCGGCCCCGGCCGGAAATCGCTGTCGAACCACGAATTCTTCGTGCGCCTGGGCCGCAAGCTGATCGCCGCGCTGTCGGAAGTCACCGAGGACGGTTTCACGTTCCGCGTCGACATGGCCTTGCGTCCAAACGGCAAGTCGGGTCCGCTCGTGGCGAGCCTGAACATGGTCGAGGACTACCTGATCGTACAGGGACGCGAATGGGAACGCTATGCCTGGGTCAAGGCGCGCGCGGTCACGGGCGACCCGGCCGACATCGCGGCCCTCGACGCCATCGTGCGGCCGTTCGTGTTCCGGCGCTACCTCGACTTCGGCGTGATCGATGCCATCCGCACCATGCACGCCCAGATCCGCGCCGAGGTCAACCGCCAGGAGCGCCTGCATCCGGAGCGCAACCAGAACGTCAAGCTGGGCCGCGGCGGCATCCGCGAGATCGAGTTCCTGGCCCAGGTGTTCCAGCTGATCCGCGGCGGCCGCGACCCCGCGCTGCGCGAACGCTCCACGCGCAAGACGCTGCGCCTGCTGGCCGAGCGCGAGCTGCTGGCTGGCGACACCGTCGAGCAATTGCTTGAGGCGTATTCTTTCCTGCGCAACCTGGAGCACCGCCTGCAATACCTGGAGGACGCCCAGACGCATACGATGCCCGTCGCGCCCGAGGACAAACACACCGTCGCGCGCATGATGGGCATGGCCGACGAGGCCGAACTGCTGGCCCGCCTGGACGCCTGGCGCGTGTTCGTCGCCGCCCAGTTCGACGCGATCTTCGCCGACAAGGCGGCCGGCGCCGAGCCCGTCGACCCGGACGCCCTGCTCACCGATCCGGACAACCGCGACACCATCGCCGACCGTCTCGCCAGCCTCGGCTTCGACGACCCGCAAGCGGCCGCGAACCGCCTCGTCGCCACCTGGCAGGCGCCGCGGCTGCAGACCTTGCCGGAAGCGAGCCGCCAGCGCCTCGTCGCCCTCGTGAATACGGCGCTGACGCAGATCCCCGTCGTCGTCGCCGACGCCGGCCTCGGCAGCCACGCGGCCCTGCTCGGCCGCCTGCTCGATTTCTTCGAAGCCATTGCCCGGCGCTCGGCCTATCTGTCGCTGCTGACGGAATATCCGCACACCCTGGAGCGGGTGCTGCGCATGATCAACGCGTCCGGCTGGGCCGCGACCTTCCTGACCCAGCATCCGATCCTGCTGGACGAGTTGCTGGACGACCGCGGCAACGCGGCCGAGGACCTGCCCGCGCTGGCGGCGAGCCTCGCGGCCCAGCTCGACGCGGCCGCCGGCGACACCGAACGCCAGCTCGACATCCTGCGCGAAGCCCACCACGCCCAGATGTTCCGCCTGCTCGCGCTGGACCTGGCCGGCGAGCTGTCGGTCGAACGCCTGGCCGACCACCTGTCCGCGCTGGCCGACCTGATCGTGTGCGAGGTCGTGCGGCGCGCCTGGCGCACCATCGCCTCGCGCCACCGCGAGGTCCCGCGGTTCGCCGTGGCCGCCTACGGCAAGCTGGGCGGCAAGGAACTGGGCTATGTGTCCGACCTCGACGTCATCTTCCTGTTCGACGACGACGACGACATGGCCGCGTCCAACTACGCCAAGCTGGCGCAGCGCTTCATCACCTGGATGACGACCCACACGCCGGCCGGCATCCTGTTCGACATCGACACGGCGCTGCGGCCGGACGGCGCGTCCGGCATGCTCGTGTCGTCCGTGACCGCGTTCGAGCGTTACCAGCAGACGTCCGCGTGGATCTGGGAGCACCAGGCCCTCACGCGCGCCCGTTTCTGCGCCGGCGACGCCGCCATCGGCGCGCGCTTCGAGGCGATCCGCGAACAGGTGCTGCGCCAGGACAGGTCGAACCGCGAGGCCGAGCTGCGCGGCGAAGTCGTCAAGATGCGCCAGCGCATGCGCGACGCGCACCCGCCCCGCGACGAACGTTTCGACCTCAAGCACGACGAGGGCGGCATGATCGACATCGAATTCATCGTCCAGTACCTCGTGCTGCGCCATGCCTGCGCGTATCCGCAGCTGACGGCGAACGCCGGCAACATCGCCTTGCTGAAAGTGTGCGCCCAGCTCGGCCTCATCGACGCCGGGCTGGCGGACGGCGCGGCCGCGGCCTACCGGGCGATGCGCAAGCTGCAACACCAGGTGCGTCTGCAAGGCCAGGAAAACGCCCGCGTGGAACGCAGCCTCGTCGCGAAGCATGCCGACGTCGTCGTGCGGCTGTGGCGCGACTGCTTTCACCTATAGGCACACGCAAAGGCGCACGCAAGCGCCTTTTTCCTTTCGGCATGTTGTTTTTTATTAACGTTTCCATTACGACATATTTCCATATTGACATTTGTCAATACCGAATGCTCTGATAAGGCCAGCGTATGGTTTGATCCGCGGCAAGTATTTACGTCCAGCCGCGCAGCCAGGAACGCGTCCTCATCGGAGAATCCATGCAACACCGAACAAAGATCGCCATGGCCGTCGCCATCGCCCTGAATGCGATGGCCGGCCTTGCCCATGCACAAACCGCGGACGCGATGCAGCGCGTCGAAGTGACGGGCTCGCGTATCCGCCAGGTCGACCTGGAAACGGCCCAACCCGTCCAGGTGATGACCCAGGAACAGATCCAGAAGACGGGTCTCGTCACCGTCGGCGACATCCTCAACAACCTGTCCGCCGCCGGCACCCCGGCCTTCTCGAAGGGCTCGACGCTGACGTCGAACCGCGAACAGGGCGGCCAGTACATCAATATGCGCAACCTGGGGGCGAACCGCCTGCTGGTGCTGGTGAACGGCAAGCGCTGGACCCAGACCGTCGCCGGCTATACCGACATGTCGACCATCCCGGCGTCGCTGATCGAGCGCATCGACGTCCTCAAGGACGGCGCCTCGTCGATCTACGGTTCCGATGCCATCGCCGGCGTCGTCAACGTCATCCTCAAGAAGACCATGCATGGCGGCCTGGCCAGCGTGTACGACGGCCAGAACGAGCAAGGCGACGGCAGGAGGAAGGACTACGCGCTCGCCTGGGGCACGGGCGACGACAAGGCCGACATGATGTTCGGCCTGACGTACACCGAGGACGGCGTCGTCTGGGCGAAGGACCGCGACGTCACCGCCACCGCCTATGGCCCGAACCACCTGAACGCCGGCTTCGGCGCGAGCCCGTGGGGCCGCATCCGCCAGGTGAGCGCCAGCGGCGGCGCCGGCGGTTTCAACAAGATCCTGAACCACACCGGTTCGTACCTGGGCGACGGCACCGGTTCCAACGCGCGCGACCCGGACGATTATCACAACTATGCCGGCGCCGACGCCGACACGTTCAATTCGTCGAACCAGATGATGTACACGTCGCCGACCCGGCTGGCGTCCATCTTCACCAAGGGCAGCATCGCCCTGCCGCACGCCATGCGGTTCACGGCCACCGCGATGTTCGCGGACCGCGCATCGTCGCGCGAGGTCGCCGGCTATCCGCTGAACTCGATGACGCAGTCGAAATACCCCGTCTACATCGACAAGGACGATTACTACAACCCGTACGGCAACCAGGTGGCCGGCGCCGGCAAGGGCGTCGACCTGTTCTTCTACCGGCGCACGATCGAGGTGCCGCGCGTGACCGACAACGGCAACCGCACCCTGCACGTCGACGCCGGCCTGGAAGGCGCCGTCGGCGTGCTGGGCAAGGTCTGGAACTGGAACGTCGGCTACAATCACAGCGCCATCACGGGCTCGGTGCGGTCGGCCGGCAACCTGAACCTGCTGAACCTGAAAAAGGCCCTGGGGCCGTCGTTCATGAACGCGGCGGGCACCGTGCAGTGCGGCACCGCCGCGAGCCCGATCCCGCTGGCCGATTGCGTGCCGTTCGACATCCTGGGCGGCCCGTCGGCATCGACCCCCGCCGCGCTGAACTATGTCATGTCCAACGGCCAGGCCACGTACGGCTCGACCGTCGACAGCGCCACCGCCGACGTCACCGGCGACCTGTTCGACCTACCGGCCGGCGCCGTCGGCATGGCGGCCGGACTCGAGCACCGTTCGGTCAGCGGCTACGACCGCCCGGGCCAGTTCGAGCAATCGGGCTATTCGACCGACCTGGCCGGCAATGCCACCGTCGGCAAGTACACCGTGCGTGAAGCCTATCTCGAATTCAACGTCCCGCTGCTGAAGAACAAGCCGTTCGCGCAATTGCTGAGCGTCGACGTCGCGTCGCGCTATTCCGACTACAGCAACTTCGGCACCACGACCAACAGCAAGGCCAGCGTGATGTGGAAGCCGATCCGCGACCTGCTCGCCCGCGCCACGTACGCCCAGGGCTTCCGCGCCCCGACCCTGAGCGACACGTTCGGCGGCGGCCAGCAGGCCTACGATGCCTATCTGGACGCCTGCGACAGCAAGTACGGCGAGGCGGCCAGGAACCCGGCCGTGGCAGCCCGCTGCGCGGCCGCCGGCGTGCCGGCGGGCTTCCGCCAGCTCAACCAGGCCGGCTCGCCGGTCCCGGCCGGCGGCGCCCAGACCCCGGTGCCGTTCAACGCGGGCGCCGGCAACGGCGCGGTGCAGCCGGAAACGGCGACCACGAAAACCTTCGGTCTCGTCTACAGCCCCGGCTGGCTGAACGGCGCCTCGATCGCGCTCGACTGGTTCGACATCCACGTCAGGAACCGCATCACCGGCGTGACGGCGACCTACGAAATCAACCAGTGCTACGTCGACGGCGTGCAGGCGTTCTGCGACAAGATCAAGCGCGACCCGGCCACCGGCATGATCTCGACCCTGGCGCGCGGCAACGCCAACCTGGGCGAGCTGCAGACCAGGGGCGTCGACCTGACCTTCGCCTACCGCTTCCCCCGAACGGCGTTTGGCCAGCTCAGCGTGCGCTCGGAATCGACTTATACCGATACGTTCCGCATCAAGAGTACCGCCACGTCGGACTGGGAAAACGACGCCGGCGAATTCACGTACAACCGCGTCAAATCGAACCTGACCCTGGACTGGAACCTCGGCAACTGGAGCGCCACGCTGGCGTCGCGCTACTACAGCGGCGTCAAGGTGCATTGCTGGAGCGCGGCCAGCAACGAAGAGTGCAGCAACCCGAACGACCCGGCCAGCTGGGGTACCGGCTATACGACGCTGGGCGCCATGGTCTACGGCGACCTGTCGGTGGGCTATGCGTTGCCGTGGAAAGCCAGGCTGCTGGTCGGCGCCAACAACGTGTTCGACCGCAAGCCGCGCATCGTCTACGACGCCAGCACGTCATTCGTGAACGGCACGTCGGCCTCGTCGGCCGTCGATCCGCAAATGCCGATCGACCGGCTCTTCTACGTGCGCTACAACCAGTCCTTCTGATGGTTGACCGCGGCAGGTCGTCGCGACACTTGTTTTGCATAAGTGCCGCCGTACACCAGCGTCATTTTTGCGGATTTACAACAAAACGCGAATATATCGCCACGCCTAAATTGTTACGTTTATTTTACAATTTGTTGTCAAACAAACACACTCTTGTTATTACTTAAAAACCGGGCGCAAGTTCATCACGGTTGTTTTTCACAATATTTTTCTTACATTCCACGTAAATTATTTTTGAACACAAAATAAAATTCGTCGATTTCGATAAGCACAACTGTCAATCATCAGCCTGGCGGTTCCAGGCAGGGGAATCGGCACGGGTGACAAGCGCGGAAACACATGGTTACACGTGTTGACACCAAGCTATGCCGAATGATTTTATTGGCATCTTGGAAAAACGTATGCATCAAGCAAGTGCAACCCGCGTCGACCAAACCCGTCGCTAGCCGACGCCAACGGCAGTGCTGCGATCCAGCCTGCCGTTTTAAACCCTGGGAGTGTTAAAAATATGAGAGAGAAAAACTTGTCCCGTTCAATCCGGATGATCTGCCTTGGCGGCGTCGCCCTTGCGGTGCAGGGGGCATACGCACAGGACACGCAGACCGCGCCGATGCAGCGCGTCGAGGTCACCGGTTCGCGCATTGCCTCGCCGAACGCGGAGTCGCCGTCGCCGCTGCAGGTGCTGACCGCACGGGACATCGCCGCCTCGGGTGCCAACAACCTGCAGGACCTGCTGCTGCAAAACCCGACCCTGGGCACGCCGACCTACAGCCGGACCAACACGGCATTCCTGACGTCCGGCGCCGGCGTGGCCACCGTCGACCTGCGCAACCTGGGCACCTCGCGTACCCTGGTGCTGGTCAACGGCCGCCGCTTCGTGTCCGGCGTGCCGGGCAGCGCCGCGGTCGACCTGAACGCGATCCCGACCGACTTCGTCGAACGCGTCGAACTGATGACCGGCGGCGCCTCGGCAGCCTACGGCTCGGACGCCGTGGCGGGTGTGGTCAACATCATCACCAAGCGTAATTTCGACGGCCTCACGATCGACGCCCAGGGTGGCGAGAGCTCGAAGGGCGACAGCGAGAAGCGCAAGCTGTCGATCACCTTCGGCACCAGCAACGACAACGGCTTCCTGATGGGCCACATCGGCTTCACGCGCGACGGCCAGGTGTGGTCGCGCAACCGCGAAGCCTCGGCGGTCGACCAGTCGTCGAAGATGGTCGTCGACACCGGGGACCCGGCCGACGCCTTCGTCGCGGTCCGTCCGACCTACTCCAGCTACGCGCCGCAAGGCCGCTTCACCTACACGGGCGCCAACGGCAAGAGCGGCAGCTACACCTACGACGCGAACGGCAATCCGATCCCGTTCGTCTCCTCGGTATCCGGCTTCAACCGTTCGTTCTATCGTTCGATCGCCGTGCCGGTCGACCGCTTCGTGCTGGCCCTGAACGGCGAGCGCAAGATCGACGAGCACAACAGCGCCTTCATCGAAGGCACGTATGTCTCGACCCGCTCGGGCAGCGTGATCGAGCCGTTCGCGCTGAGCTCGGCCGACATCTTCAGCAACGCCCAGGTGCCGGCCGGTACCATGGTCAACGGCACGCTGGTGAAGAACCCGCTGGTGCCGCAATACCTGTACGACCGTATCAGCGACACCGACGGCGACGGCATTCCCGACTACTCGTTCACGCGCCGCATGGCCGAAGTCGGCACCCGCAGCAACACCGTGGACCGCGACACCTTCCGCCTCGCCACCGGCCTGAAAGGCGACTTCCATGCGTGGAAGGACTGGAACTACGAAGCCTATGTCTCGTATGGCCAGACCAAGGAAGCCCAGCAGTCGAGCGGCCAGGTCAACGTCCTGAACTTCCGCAACGCGCTGAGCGCCATCCCCGACGCGAATGGCAACCCGGTGTGCGCGGACGCCAACGCGGTCACCCAGGGTTGCGTGCCGATCAATATCTTCGGCTTCAACTCGATCAGCAAGGAAGCGCTGGCCTACGTGAACGCGCCGGGCTCGCTGACGACCCGCACCACGCAGAAGCTGGCTGGCGGCCACATCGACGGAGAAATCTTCGACCTGCCGGCCGGCCCGCTCGGCATCGCCGCCGGTGTCGAGTTCCGCAAGGAGTACTCGGAATCGACGCCTGACGCACTGACCCAGGCCGGCCTCAACGCCGGCAACGCGACCCCGCCGACGCAAGGCGATTTCAGCGTGCGCGAAGCCTTCGTCGAAGCCCACGTGCCGATCCTGAAGGACCTGCCCTTCATCAAGGAACTGAGCCTGCCGATCGCCTTCCGCCACGGCGACTACTCGTCGGTGGGCAGCACCAACAGCTGGAACGCCGGCTTCGAATGGACCGTCGTCGACGACGTCAAGCTGCGCGGCACCCGCTCGCTGTCGACCCGTGCGCCGGACATCAACGAGCTGTACCAGGCACCGAGCCAGGACTTCCCGACCGGCCTGACCGACCCGTGCGAAGGCGTGACCGCGACGTCGCAAGGCGTGTACGATGCACGCTGCCGCGCCGATCCGGGCGTGGCCGCGAACATCGCCAAGAACGGCCAGTTCACGAATACCCTGGCCGACCAGCAGGGCGTCAGCGGCTACAACCGCGGCAACCCGAACCTGCACGCGGAAAAAGGCCGTTCGACCACCCTGGGCGTCGTCTGGTCCCCGCGTTCGATCCCGATGCTGAAGCGCTTCACCTTCACGGCCGACTACTTCAACATCAAGATCGCCGATGCGATCGTGTCGACCCCGCGCCAGTTCGCGCTGACCGGCTGCTACAGCGGCACGAACCCGGCCATGTGCCAGTTCATCACCCGCTGGCCGACCGCGAACGGCGCCAGCAGCGCCGGCGCCCTGCGCTACATCGACACCGCCGTGTCGAACAGCGGCGGCAAGGCCACCTCGGGCATCGACCTGACCGCGGCCTGGAACGACCGCGTCGGCCCGGGCACCCTGTCGACCCGCCTCGCGTACACCTACGTGAAGACGGGCTACGACGTGCCGCTGCCGGGCGCGGACCGCGATCCGTTCGCCGGTGAAATCGGCGCGCCGAAGAACAAGGCGAACCTGAACCTGGGCTATCGCTGGAAGGACCTGAACGTCAACGCCACGTTCGACTACATCGGCCGTTCGTCGCTGGACGACCAGTTCCTGTCGGGCTTCGACCTGCCGGCGAACTCGCTGCAAGTCGGTTCGCGCACCTACACGAACATGCAGGTGTCGTACCAGCTGATGAAGAAGACCGAGCTGTACTTCGGCCTCGACAACGCGTTCGACGTCAAGGCGCCGCCGATCATCTCCGGCCTGCCGGGCGACGTGACCGGCACCGAGACCGACGGCGGCACCTACGACCCGATCGGCCGCCGCTGGTACGCAGGTATCCGCGTCAAGCTCTGATCGACCGCCTCTCCGGCACGCGCGCGTGCCGGACGCGCCAAGCCGCCCGCCCTGCGCGGGCGGCTTTTTTTTCGGCGCACGGCGACGCTGCGCCACGTTTGCCGCCCAGCTTACGCCGCGGGCATCTTGGCGGTATCATGCGCCATCGGCCGGCCCGGCAACGCGGCGGCGCGGCCCAACGAAAGTGAACATGGCTATCAAACTCAAGACAGAAAAAGACATCGCGAAAATGCGCGTCTCCGGCCGGCTGGCGGCCGAGGTGCTGGAAATGATCGGCGAATACGTCGTCCCCGGCGTCTCCACCGAGGAACTCGACCGGCGCTGCAACGACTACATCCGCAAGGTGCAGAAGGCCACGCCGGCCAACGTCGGCTACCACGGCTTTCCCAAGACCCTGTGCACGTCGGTCAACAGCGTCGTCTGCCACGGCATCCCCGCGCCCGCCGAGATCCTCAAGGACGGGGACATCGTCAACATCGACGTCACCGTCATCAAGGACGGCTGGCACGGCGACACGAGCCGCATGTACTTCGTCGGCACGCCCAGCCCGGAAGCGAAGAAGCTCGTCGACACGACGTATGAGGCCATGATGGCCGGCATCCGCGCCGTGCGCCCGGGCGCGCGCCTGGGCGACGTCGGCCATGCGATCCAGAAGCTGGCGGAGGCCGCCGGTTATTCGGTCGTGCGCGAGTACTGCGGCCACGGCATCGGCAAGGTCTACCACGAAGACCCGCAGGTGCTGCACTACGGCCGCCCGAACACGGGCACGCTCATCAAGGAAGGCATGACCTTCACCGTCGAACCCATGATCAACCTGGGCGATCCGGACGTCGAGCAGCTCGACGACGGCTGGACGGTCGTGACGCGCGACCGGTCGTTGTCGGCGCAGTGGGAGCACATGATCGCGGTGACCAAGAACGGCTTCGAGATCCTCACGCCTTGGCCACGCAAGGGCTGAGCGGCCGGCGGGCTTATTTGCGCAGGATGCCGCGCAGGTAGTCGTCGTGCGGGGGCATCGCCGCCGCCATCGCGGCGATCTGCTCGCGCCGCTGGCGCAACGCCTGCCGCGCTTCCTCGTGCGGCACCTCGTTGAGCACGGGGTCGAGGAATTCCGGCCAGGTCCCCATGCCGGCGTAGATCGCGAGCCAGCTGGAAGACGCGAACCCTTCCGCCGTGCTGTACAGGTTCAGCGCGCCGGTCTGGCGCCACACATGCATCTTGAAGGCGAGCGTGTCGGGCAGCTCCATGGTGACCATGTCGCGCCAAAACTGGCTGTCGCGGCGCGCGCTGAGGCAATAGTGCAGGATGATGAAGTCGCGGATGCGCGCGTACATCTTTGCCATGTTTCGGTTGTAGGCCTCGACAACGGGCGCGGCGGGCGGCACGCCCGGCTTGAGCGCATCGAGCATATGATTCAGGCCACGCTGGATCATCATGATGCTGGTCGATTCGAGCGGCTCCAGGAAGCCGGATGACAACCCCAGGGCGACGACGTTGTGTACCCAGAAGCGTTCGCGGTGGCCGGTGGTGAAGCGCAGGAGGCGGGGCTCGGCCAGGGCCGGGCCGTCCAGCTGTTCGAGCAATTGTTCGCGCGCGCGGCTCGCGTCGATGTGACGGCTGGAGAACACGTGGCCGTTACCGATGCGGTCGCTGAGCGGGACGCGCCATGCCCAGCCCGCTTCGAGGGCGGTCGCCCGGGTGTACGGCGTGATGGCGGCGCCGACCGGCGCGCTCGGCACGGCCCAGGCCCGGTCCACCGGCAGCCAATGGCTGAAATCGACCCAGGGCTCTTCCAGCGTGCGTCCCAGCAGCAGCGACGAGAAACCCGAGCAGTCGATGAACAGGTCACCGGCCACCGTGCGGCCATCCTCCAGCTTGAGCCGGTCGACGCCGCCGTCGGCGCGGCGCATGACCTCGACGATGCGCCCTTCGGTGCGCCTGACGCCGCGCTTCACGGCGACGGTGCGCAGGAATGCGGCATACAGATTCGCGTCGAAATGGTAGGCGTAGGTGTACAGGTTCGCCTGTTCCTTGGGCGGCTTCGCGAAGCGGCCCTGCATGGCCATCACGGTGGGCAGGCATTGGTCGCCCAGCACACCCAGCGTGGGATCGTCGACCCGGCGGTACTGGCCCCACAGGCACGTCGGACCGGCCACGTCGGCGAAATTGCCGAACGTATGGAAATAGTGTTCCCCTTGGGTGCGCCAGTCGCGGAATTGGATGCCCAGCTTGAACGTGCCGTTGGTGGCACGCACGAACTCGGCCTCGTCGATGCCTACCGACGCGTGGAAGTCGCGGATCGACGGGAAGGTCGCCTCCCCGACGCCGACAATGCCGATCTCTTCCGATTCAACCAGCTCGACCGTGCTGCCGGGCTGGGCTGTCTTCACGGCGATCGCGGTCATCCACCCGGCAGTGCCGCCACCGACGATCACGATGCGTTTGTAAGCCGTTGCCATGTCGCCTCTCCTCCCGATCCCGTCTAGCCCGCCACTTTAAGCAGTCTAATGCCAAACAGATAGTTTTATATATATTAAGTACAAATAAAACGACAAAAAAGCGACGGCAGGCGTCATGCGCCCGCCGTCGCTTCGTGGATTACTTCGCGTTCATCAGCGCCACGGTGGTGTCCAGCATGCGGTTGCTGAAGCCCCACTCGTTGTCGTACCACGACGACACCTTCACCAGGCGGCCCGACACCTTGGTCAGGGTCGAGTCGAAGTTCGACGAGGCCGGGTTGTGGTTGAAGTCGACCGACACCAGCGGCTCGGTGTTGTACGTCAGGATGTCTTTCAGCGGACCGTTCTCGGCGGCGTCCTTCATCAGCTTGTTGATCTCTTCGACGGTCGTGTCGCGCTTGGCGATGAACGACAGGTCGACGATCGACACGTTGATGGTCGGCACGCGGATCGCGTAGCCGTCCAGCTTGCCGTTCAGTTCCGGCAGCACGAGGCCGACGGCGGCGGCGGCGCCGGTCTTGGTCGGGATCATCGACTGCGTGGCCGAACGGGCGCGGCGCAGGTCTTCGTGCATCACGTCGGTCAGCACCTGGTCGTTGGTGTAGGCGTGCACGGTGGTCATCAGGCCGTTTTCCAGGCCGATGGCATCGTTCAGCGGCTTGACCAGCGGGGCCAGGCAGTTGGTGGTGCAGGACGCGTTCGAGATCACGGTGTCGGTCGACTTCAGCACGTCCTGGTTGACGCCGAACACGATGGTGGCGTCGACGTCCTTGCCGCCCGGTGCCGAGATGATGACCTTCTTGGCGCCGCCCTTCAGGTGGGCCGACGCCTTTTCCTTGGTGGTGAAGAAGCCGGTGCATTCCAGCACGACGTCCACGCCCAGCTCGCCCCACGGCAGTTCCGCCGGGTTGCGCTGCGCGTACACGCGGATGCGGTCGCCGTTGACGATCATGAAGTCGCCGTCGACTTCGACGGTGCCCGGGAACTTGCCGTGCGTGGTGTCGTAACGGGTCAGATGGGCGTTGTGCTCGACATTGCCGAGGTCGTTCAGCGCCACGATCTGGATGTCCTGCTTCTTGCCGCCTTCGTAGAAAGCGCGC
Organism: Massilia luteola; assembly: GCF_034420155.1. Lineage (NCBI taxonomy): Bacteria > Pseudomonadati > Pseudomonadota > Betaproteobacteria > Burkholderiales > Oxalobacteraceae > Massilia > Massilia luteola. Next base: position 12,832 of record NZ_JAXOFN010000020.1, on the reverse strand, counting down.
AGCACGTTGCGGCCGATGCGGCCATAACCGTTGATTGCTACTTTGATCGTCATTTATTCACTCCTGATTAAAAAAATCCTAACACCGAAGCATAGCGTGAAACCCGCCGTACGGACAGCCCGCGGACCGTGCGGCGGGCGCAATCCATCAGGCCGCGAGAACGGCCTTGACCTTGGCGACCACGTTCTCGACCGTGAAGCCGAAGTGCTTGAACAGCACCGGGGCCGGGGCCGATTCGCCGAAGGTATCGATGCCCACCACGGCACCTTCCAGGCCGACGTACTTGTACCAGAAGTCCGTCACACCGGCCTCGACGGCCACGCGCGGGATGCCGCGGCCCAGCACGGCAGCCTTGTAGGCCGCGTCCTGGCGCTCGAACACGTCGGTCGACGGCATCGACACCACACGCACCTGGAGTCCCTGGCCAGCCAGGGTTTCGGCGGCTTTCACCGCCAGTTCCACTTCCGAACCGGTCGCGATCAGCACGGCGGTCGGGTTCTGCACATCGCGCAGCACGTAGCCGCCCCTGGCGACGTTCGCGACGGTCGCCGCGTCACGTTCCATGAACGGCAGGTTCTGGCGCGAGAAGATCAAGGTCGACGGACCGTCCTTGCGCTTGACCGCTTCGCCCCAGGCGACGGTCGATTCGGTCGTGTCGCACGGACGCCAGTTGTCCAGGTTCGGGATCAGGCGCAGCGACGAGACGTGTTCGACCGACTGGTGCGTCGGGCCGTCTTCGCCCAGGCCGATCGAGTCGTGGGTGAACACGAACAGCGAGCGGATCCTCATCAACGCGGCCATGCGCAGCGCGTTGCGGCTGTAGTCCGAGAACGTCAGGAACGTGGCGCCGAACGGGATGAAACCGCCGTGCAGGGCGATGCCGTTCATGATGGCCGACATGCCGAATTCGCGCACGCCGTAGTTGATGTGGTTGCCCGGCGTGCCCGAACGCAGCGGGATCGATTCCTTCCAGTTGGTCAGGTTCGAGCCGGTCAGGTCGGCCGAGCCGCCCAGGAACTCCGGCAGCACCGGCGCCAGTGCCTGGATCGCGTTCTGGCTCGCCTTGCGGGTGGCGATCGTTTCCTTCTTGTCGATGGTCGACGCGATGGCGGCGGCCAGCGTCTCCTCGAATTTGCCCGGCAGTTCGCCCTTCATGCGGCGCTCGAATTCGGCGGCCAGCTCCGGATACTGCGCGCGATAGCCGGCGAACACCTCGTTCCACGCGCCTTCGACGGCGGCACCCTTCTGCTTCTGGTCCCACGCTTCGTAGATCGGGGCCGGGATATCGAACGGGACCGCGTCCCAGATCAGGTGTTCGCGCACCGCGGCGACTTCCTTCTCGCCCAGCGCGGCGCCGTGCACCTTGTCGCCGCCCTGCAGGTTCGGGGAGCCCTTGCCGATGATCGTCTTGCAGCAGATCAGCGTCGGACGGTCCGACTTCCTGGCCTTGGCGATGGCGGCATCGACCGCCGCGACGTCGTGGCCGTCCACGCCCGGGATCACGTTCCAGCCGTACGCTTCGAAGCGCTTCGGCGTGTCGTCCGTGAACCAGCCTTCGACCTTGCCGTCGATCGAGATGCCGTTGTCGTCGTACAGCCAGATCATCTTGTTCAGGCGCAGCGTGCCGGCCAGCGACGCGACTTCGTGCGAGATGCCTTCCATCAGGCAGCCGTCACCCACGAACGCATACGTGTAGTGGTCGACGATGTCGAAGCCCGGACGGTTGAATTCCTTGGCCAGCAGCCACTCCGCGAGGGCCATGCCGACGGCGTTGGCGATGCCCTGGCCCAGCGGGCCGGTGGTCGTTTCCACGCCCGGCGTGATGCCGACTTCCGGGTGGCCCGGCGTCTTGCTGTGCATCTGACGGAAGTTGCGGAGGTCGTCCATCGACAGGTCGTAGCCCGACAGGTGCAGCAGCGCGTAATGCAGCATCGAGCCGTGGCCGTTCGACAGCAGGAAGCGGTCGCGGTTCATCCAGCCCGGATTGGCCGGGTTGTGGCGATAGTGGCCATCCCACAGCGCGACGGCGATCTCGGCCATGCCCATCGGCATGCCGGGGTGGCCGGAATTCGCCTTCTGGACGGCGTCCATCGCCAGCGCGCGGATTGCGTTGGCCATCAAGGTGGTGGTTTGCAGAGATTTCATGGGTGTGTGGAGTCTGAGGATAGGAAAGCGGTGGCACGAGCTGGCCTTAACCGCGTATTTTACCAGAGCATGGTCGGCGGGATTTAAAATGCCGGCTCGTCAACGGTTCCGATTGCCATCCATGCCACGTTTCTACTGCCCCCAGCCGCTCCTCCCCGGCGGCCTCGTCGACCTGCCGGAAGCGGTCGCCCACCACCTGCACGTCGTGCGCCAGCAGAGCGGCGACGAACTGGTGCTGTTCAATGGCGAGGGCGGCCAGGTGCGCGCGCGGCTCGTCGAGATCGGCAAGCGCCGCGCCACCGCCGAAGTCCTGGCGGTCGACGCCGTCGACGTGGAACTGCCCTTCCGCGTGACCCTCGCCCAGGGCTTGCCCGAGGGCAGCAAGATGGACTGGATCATCGAAAAGGCCGTCGAACTCGGGACGTCGGCGATCCAGCCGCTGGCCGCGCAGCGGTCCGTCGTGAGGCTGTCCGGCGAGCGCGCCGACAAGCGGCTGGCGCACTGGCAAGGCGTCGTCGTCAGTGCGTCCGAGCAGTGCGGCCGCAACCGCCTGGCCGACGTCGCGCCCGTCCAGGACTTCCAGCGCTGGCTCGGCCAGGACGCGGCGGGCGGCGTGCGCATCCTGCTGTCCCCGCGCGCCGATGCGTCGCTCGCGCAGTGGACGCGGCAGACGCCCGCGCAGGACGTCACCCTGCTCGTCGGCCCGGAAGGCGGCTTCACGGAACAGGAAGAAGACGCGGCGCTGGCCGCGGGCGCGCTCGCGTTGTCGATGGGGCCGCGGGTGCTGCGCACGGAGACTGCCGGGCTGGCCGCGCTCGCGATCCTGGCCGCGGGCTGGGGCGGCATCTGAGTCAATAAATAAAAATCCCGCCGGCAGCGGGGCTGCGGGCGGGATTGTGCGGAGCGGCGGCATCGCTGCCGCCGCGCCAAGGCCGGTCAGAACACGTAGTTCAGGCCGAGGCTGTAGAAGCGACCGACGGCGCCTGCCTGGTGCAGCGAGGCGTTGTAGGCCGTCTGGTTGCCGGCGTTGCCGTAGGTGGCGACGTCGATCGGCGGCTGGCGGTCGAACAGGTTCAGGATCGCGGCCTTCAGGCTCAGGTTCTGCGAGACCTTGTACACGACGTTCAGGTTCGTCGTCGTGAACGAGCGCACTTCGCAGTACACGCCCGGCTGGTCCACGCCCTGGAAATAACGGCGGCCACCGACGTCGAGACCGGTCGACGCGCAGTCCGTCGCACCCAGCGACGGGTCCATCGTCGAGAACGAGCTCGTGTAGTTCATGGTCGCGGTCATGTCCAGCGGGCCACGGTTCCAGCCCAGGGTGAACTGGGCACGGTCCTTCGGCGAACCGGTTGCGCCCGAGACCACGGACGGGCCCTGCGTACCGGCCAGCTCATACGTCACGCCGCCCGCGGCTTCGGTGATGTACGTGAACGTGTGCGAAGCGCTCAGGTTGGCGTGCACGATACCCATGTCGCTCGGCAGGCGCCAGCGGTAGCCGACGTCCGCCTCGATACCCGACGTCTTGGTGCCGCCCAGGTTGATGTACGGCGACTTCGCGTAGATGATCGGGCCGACCGCCGGGGTGCCGACGGTGGTGCCGGTGCCGACGCCGGTCGCGATGTCGACCGGGGTGGCCGGGCCGCGCACGAAGTCGGGCGAGAAGCTCGGGTCGTTGCCGGCCGCCGTCACGATCTGGTTACGCACTTCGATCTTGTAGTAATCGAGCGTCGCGTTCAGGCCCTTGACCGGTTCGACGATGATGCCGAGCGTGTACGACTTCGACTTCTCCGGCGACAGGTCCTTGCTGGTGACCTGGACGTACGGCGGGTTCATGCCGCAGGACGAAGGCACGTTGCCGGCGGTGTACTGGTGGCCGTCCTTGCACAGGATCGGGTCGTTGATCGCGTTGAACGTGAAGAACGAACCGGCATTGCCCACCTCGGCCGGGTTCGGCGCGCGGAAGCCGCGGGCGAACGTGCCGCGCACACCGAACATCTTCGACGGCGACCACTTGAACTTGGCGGCCGGCGTGAACGAGTTGCCGTAGGTGTCGAAGTGGTCGTAGCGGCTCGAGACGCCGACTTCGAGGTTCTTGATCGGCGTCGCCTGCAGTTCGGCGAAGACCGCGGAGTTGGTCTCGTCGCCGATCACGAAGGCGGAGGTGTTGGCGACCTGGCCGTTGGCCGTCAGGCTGGCGGCCGGGGCGTTCTGCTGGCGCTTGTGCCAGTGCACGCCGGCACCCAGGGCGACCGGGCCCGCACCCCATTGCATCAGTTCGCGCGAACCCACCAGGTCGATGTAGTTCAGCTTCGAATCGAGCGAGTTGGAGAATCGCGGCGAGATCTGGTCGACCAGCGCAGGCGCGTTGCCGCCGACCGGGTTCCAGGAACCGTTGAAGATCGCGTTGTACAGCGCGAGACGGTCGATGTAGCCGCTGTACTTCAGGTCCAGCTTGGTCTCGGTGACGCCGGCGGCCGCGTTCACGTCCCAGCCGTAGGCGCTGCCGTGCAGGTCGAGGGCGAAGCGGGTCGTCTTGGCCGTGTTGTCGATGGTCGTGACCGGATCCACGCCCGGGATGAAACCGTACAGGCGGGCCGCGGCGCCCAGCTGGTTGTACGAGGCGGTGGCCGGGATCAGGGTGCTCGGCACGCGGCCGATCTGCGTGACCAGCACGCCGTTGTTCAGCGAGGTGTTGCCGGGGACGGTGGTTGGCGAATAGCTCGGCATGAACGAGCCGAACGTGCCGGTCGTCGGGTAGGAGCTGCCGCGGTTGTTGATGCTGTTACGCTGGAACATCGAGCCCTTGAAGGCCAGTTCCCAGTCGTTGTTCAGCTTCTTGGTCAGGCCGACCATCACGTTGATGTTCTCGGTGGCCGGCTGGATGTTGGTGGTCGTGTCGCGCACCGCGCAGCCGCCCGACATGTACTTCGCGTAGTTACATGCCGACGGGTCCAGGAACTGGAAGTTCGCCGCATTCTTGACGCCGCCGGCGCCGGCCGGGTTGTACAGGAACGGGCTGTTGGCCGTGGTCAGGAAGCTGTTGATGCTGGACGGCACGCCGACGCGCAGGTCGTTGCCGCCGCGCGAACGCCAGTCCGCGTTGTCCCACATGAACTGGTCGCGATCGGACGTCTTGATGTCGCCCTGGCGGCGCCATTCCGCCGTGATGAAGGCGTTGTAGCCGTCGTTGTCCAGGTCACCGATGCCGGTGCTGAACGACGCCTTGTGCGTGTCGCCGCCGCCGTGCTGGGTGGTGCCGGTCTCGGCGCTGAAGCGGGTGCCGGTCAGGTTTTTCTTCAGCTTGATGTTGACCACGCCGGCGATCGCGTCCGAACCATAGGTCGACGAGGCGCCGGCCTTCAGTACTTCGATGCTGTCGATGGCGTCGAACGGAATGTTGGAAACGTCGACGAAGGAGCGCTGCGAGTCGTCCGACAGCGGATAAGGAGCGATGCGGTGGCCATCGACCAGCACCAGGGTCGCGCCGACGGTCAGGCCGCGCAGCGAGACGCCTTGCGCGCCGTTCGCGAATGCGCCCGAGAAGCCGGAACCGAGCGTGCCCTGGCCGTTGGCGGCGAGGTCGTTCAGCAGTTCGCCGATGGAGGTCTTGCCGCTGCGCTGGATGTCCTGCGCAGTCAGCACCTGCACGGGTGCCGGGGTTTCGGTGTCGGTACGGCTGATCAGCGAACCGGTCACGACCACGCGCTGGACTGCCTGGGGCGCGGCACTGTCTTGCGCCTGCGCCATGGCCGGCACTGCGAACATGGCACCGCTGGCAATTGCGCACGAAATCGCAAATGGCATCGACTTCAATTTAAACGTCATGAATACTTCTCCTTCTCGAATCTCTCAAAGTGGTTTCTTACGATCACCACATGCAGTACGGCGCTTACGCGCGGGGGCGGCCAAGCTGCGCCGCCCCCACGTGCACCACCGTTGCCTGCAAAGGCTTTTGGCCTGGTGCGTTTGAACTACATTCACGGACACACTGAATTGCTGTGTTTTTTCCTCATTCGCCCTGTAGGACGAACCCTCTCAATTAACGTTTCATCGATATCAAACGTTACTGACGTGTCGATAAAACCATAGCAAAAGCGAAAGTGTCAATAAAACACAATTGTTGAAATGTGTAGAAACAACACATTTTCGAAAAGGAATAATTAACATTTTTGCTGGTGCGATGCAGCACCAGAAAGGGCTTTTCTTTAAACAAAAATTGCACCGTCAAAGTGAATCACTGCGGCCCGATGTAAATATTCGCCGATTCCTTCCAGGATGACGCCCGAAGCACCGCAGCAAGAATTTTCGCGTATGTATGCATATAGCATGAAAGTATGGACGCGGCCCATGACGTCCGGGTCGCCGGCATGCATGGAGGAAACCAATATCGGTTGCTTGCTTACAACACAATTGACGTAAACGGCAGGTCCGGGCACCACAGCCGCCCCGGCCTTTCCTGTCGGCCCGCGCGGCCGATGCCTTATACTGGCGCCTGTACCGATCTGCCGCCGCCGGCACGGCGCCCGTCCGGCGCCGCCGCGCGCCGGCCACCACTCATCATGCTGCGAATTAACGAACTCAAACTCCCCCTGAACCACCCCGACCACGCCCTGCGCGACGCCATCGTCGGCCGGCTTGGCATCGAAGGCAGAGACCTGATCGATTTCACGGTCTACAAGCGCAGCTACGACGCGCGCAAGAAGAGCGCCATCGTCCTGATCTACGCGCTCGACGTCGACGTGCGCGATGAAGCGGCCGTGCTGGCCCGGCTGGCGCGCGATCCGCACATCGTCCCCGCGCCCGATACCGGCTACAAGTTCGTGACGCAGGCGCTGCCGGCCCCGGGCATGCCGCGTCCGGTCGTCGTGGGCATGGGGCCGTGCGGGTTGTTCGTGGCGCTGATCCTGGCGCAGATGGGCTACAGGCCGCTCGTGCTGGAGCGCGGCAAGATCGTGCGCGAGCGCACCGTCGACACCTTCGGCTTCTGGCGCAAGCGCAAGCTGAACACGGAATCGAACGTGCAGTTCGGCGAAGGCGGCGCGGGCACGTTCTCGGACGGCAAGCTGTACAGCCAGGTCAAGGACCCCAGGCACTACGGCCGCAAGGTGCTGAACGAATTCGTGAAGTCGGGCGCGCCGGAAGAAATCCTGTACGTCAGCAAGCCGCACATCGGCACCTTCCGCCTCGTCAAGATGGTCGAGCAGATGCGCGCCGAGATCCTCGCGCTGGGCGGCGAGATCCGCTTCCAGACGCGCGTGGAAGACGTCCTGATCGAGGGTGAGGAAAATGCCCGCCAGGTCGTCGGCGTCAGGCTGCATACGGGCGAGACGATCCCGACCCGCCACCTCGTGATGGCCGTCGGCCACAGCGCGCGCGACACGTTCGAGATGCTGTACGAACGCGGCGTCTACGTCGAGGCCAAGCCGTTCTCGATCGGCTTCCGCGTCGAACACCCGCAATCGCTGATCGACGTGTGCCGCTTCGGCCCGAACGCCGGCAACGAGATCCTCGGCGCGGCCGACTACAAGATCGTGCACCATGCTTCCAACGGCCGCAGCGTGTACAGCTTCTGCATGTGCCCGGGCGGCACCGTCGTGGCCGCCTCGTCCGAGGAAGGCCGCGTCGTGACGAACGGCATGAGCCAGTATTCGCGCGCCGAACGCAATGCCAACAGCGCCATCGTCGTCGGCATCACGCCGGCCGACTACCCGGGCCACCCGCTGGCCGGCATTGCCTTCCAGCGCGAACTGGAATCGCGCGCCTTCGTGCTGGGCGGCGGCAACTACGATGCGCCGGGCCAGTTGATGGGCGACTTCGTGCGTGGCGTGGCGTCGACCGAATTCGGCAGCGTCGTCCCGTCGTTCAAGCCGGCCGTGCACCTGACCGACCTCGCCCCCTCCCTGCCCGACTACGCCATCGTCGCGATGCGCGAAGCCTTCGTCGCCTTCGACAAGCAGATCAAGGGGTATTACAAGGAAGACGCCGTGCTGACGGGCGTCGAGACGCGCACGTCGTCGCCGATCCGCATCAAGCGCCACGACGACAACCTGCAGAGCCTGAATACGCGCGGCCTGTACCCGGCGGGCGAAGGCGCCGGCTACGCGGGCGGCATCATGTCGGCCGCCATCGACGGCATCCGCGTCGCCGAAGCCGTCGCGCTGGCGATGGTCGGCTGATCCTCCGCATCGGTTCCGGGGCCGGTGCCGGCCGGCCCTGTCGTGTCTTCACGCCGACGCAAATGATGAATCTGGGCATCAAAAGATTTCACGAAGACACTGTGTTTTTCAGTTTCTTGCATCGACAGATGCAAATCTGTCTGTTTTTGACGTAATTACGCAACAAAATTACGTCGTTTTAAGTTTCTGTGGTGTATCTTTACCAGTCTTGAAATATTGGTGAACCGCTATTTCAAACTTGCTTACCTAAAACAACAGGACCAAGATGCTCACTGAAAAAACCATGGCGCGCACCCTGCGCCTCGTATTCTCCGGCACCACCCTCGCGGCCGGCTTTGGTTTCGCCGGTAACGCCCTGGCACAAACCCAGGACGTCCAGCAGGCCCCTATCGCCCGCGTCGAAATCACCGGCTCGGCAATCAAACGCATCGACGCTGAGACCTCCGTGCCCGTCACGGTGATCCGTGCCGACGACCTGAAAAAGGAAGGCATCACCACGATCGAACAGGTGATGGCCAACCTGAGCGTCTCGCAAGCCCAGCAAGGCACCAGCCAGTCGGTCGGTGCCAGCACCGGCGGCGCCTCGTTCGCCGACCTGCGCGGCATCGGCCAGAACAAGACCCTGGTGCTGCTGAACGGCCGTCGCCTGGCGAACAATGCCTACGACAGCTCGGCCCCCGACCTGAACATGATCCCGTTCGCCGCGCTCGAGCGCGTCGAAGTGCTGCGCGACGGCGCATCGTCGCTGTACGGCTCCGACGCCGTCGGCGGCGTGATCAACTTCATCACCAAGAAGAATTTCCAGGGCGGCGTCGCCACCTTCGGCGAAGACGTCCCGTCGCATGGCGGCGGCCGTTCGATCAACGCCAACGTGGCCTTCGGCTTCGGCGACCTGGACACCAACGGCTGGAACATCTCGGCCGTGATCGACCACCAGGAACAGTATCCGGTGAACGGTACCGACCGCTCGTACAACACCCGCTACCCGGGTGGCCTGTCGTCGTCGACCTTCCCTGCCAACTACTACCAGGGCGGCGACAGCGTCAACCCGGCGGGTCCGGGCTGCACGACCGGCGTCCACCTGATCCCGGACGGCGGCACCGGCTGCCTGATGACGACCTCGTCGTTCGTCGACTACATCCCGCGCAACGTGCGCGACTCCGGCCTGATCCGCGGCACCATGAAGCTGGGCGAGCACGAACTGGGCGTCGAGTACCTGACGAGCCAGAGCATCGTCGCGACGACCATCGCACCGGTCCCGTACGGCGGCCTGTACATGAACCGCCTGCGTCCGGACGGCACGGCCAACCCGTACTACCCGACCTCCGGCCTCGATCCGGCCTACACCGAAGCGTTCATGCCGGACGGCGTGCAACCGGGCTTCGCCCACGTGAAGTGGCGCGACATGCCGAACGGCGTGCGCCAGGACAAGAACACGAACCGCCAGCAGCGCCTGGTCGTCTCGCTGCAGGGTAACATCGGCGGCTGGGACTACGAGAGCGCCGTCACCTGGAACGAAAACCGCGTGCAGGAACAGCTGTTCGGCTACAGCGACGGCGGCATCATCACCCAGGGCGTCCTGAACGGTGTCATCAACCCGTTCGGCGACCAGTCCGCCGCAGGCACCGCCCTGCTGAACTCGGCCGCACTGTCGGGCACCATCCAGACCGCCCGTGGCCAATCGACCGGCGCCGACTTCCACGCCAGCCGCGAAGTGGGCGACTGGCTGAACGCCGGCCGCGCCGCCGCACTGGCACTGGGTGTCCAGGGCACGTACGACAAGTTCACGAGCGCCGCCAACACGGAGTTCGCCGAGCGCGTCGTCGCATCGACCGGTATCGACCCGAACACGTTCAACTCGGGCACGCGCCACGTGTTCGCCGGCTACGGCGAACTGAACGTCCCGATCAACAAGACCCTGGACGTGACGGGTTCGGTCCGCTTCGACAAGTACAGCGACTTCGGCAACTCGACGAACCCGAAAGTCTCGTTCCGTTGGCAGCCGACCCAGTCCGTGATGCTGCGCGGTTCGTACTCGACCGGCTTCCGCGCGCCGTCGCTGTACGAGATCCACTCGGCACAGACCTACACCAACACCGCCGGCACCTACGACGACCCGATCAACTGCCCGGGCGGCACCCCGCTGCCGGGCCACTCGCGCGCCGCGAACTGCAGCCAGCAGTTCCAGGTGCTGGGCGGCGGCAGCAACACGCTGCAGCCTGAGAAGTCGAAGAACGCCACCCTCGGCCTCGTGATCGAGCCGCTGAAAGGCCTGAGCGTCGGCTTCGACTTCTGGGCCCTGAAGCTGGATCACCAGATCAGCACGCTGAGCCAGGACGACGTGTTCGCGGATCCGGTCAAGTACGCCTCCGTGTACCACCGCAACCCGAACGGCGAACTGTCGGTGGACGGCTCGCAATGCCCGAACCCGGCGACCTGCGGCTATGTCGACCTGCGTAACCAGAACCTGGGTGGCATCATCACCAACGGTCTCGACCTGTCGGCCAACTACCGTCTGCGCAGCGCCGCGTACGGCAACTTCACGTTCGCATCGAACACCACCTACGTCCACAAGTACGAGTACCAGAACTCGGAAGGCGGCGAGTGGCACCAGAACGTGGGCGTGTACTCGGGCACGAATCCGGTGTTCCGCTGGCAGTCGACCAACAACCTGGTGTGGAACAAGAACGCCTACTCGGCCGGCCTGACCGCGCACTACAAGAGCGGCTACATCGACCAGGACCCGACCAACCATGTCGCTTCGTACACCACGTTCGACACGTTCGTCGCCTGGACGCAGCCGAAGGGCCTCGGCCTGACCGTCGGCGTGCGTAACCTGTTCGACAAGGATCCGCCGCTGTCGTACCAGGACGCCACGTTCCAGGCCGGCTACGATCCGCGTTACACGGATGTGCTGGGCCGTACCTTCTACGCGCGTGCGACCTACACGTTCTAAGCTGGCCGCCACGTAGCAATGCAAACGCCCGGTGCTCGCGCACCGGGCGTTTTTTATTGCGCCGGTGATTCGGCGATGGTGGGCACGGGGTGCCCACCCTGTAAAGGCAAAGTTAAAATGTCCGCTTTGAGCAAAGTTGAAATGTCCGTCATGTGACATTTCAAATGCGCTTCTGAGCGGACGTTTTCCTTGCCGTCATCACCCCCTGCACGACGGCGGCGGCAACTCGATCTTCGCGGTAGTTGCGATTGCGTTTCTTCTTGTCGAGAGTTGCGTGCAGCGTTTTGCTATCCACGTCGACATCCTTCGCCCGCAGCGGTTGCTCCATACGGATATAGGCGAGCACGTTGCCGTTAGCGCGCATTTCAACTCGACCATCAGCATAGGTATGGATGTTGATGGACTGACCGATCAGCTTGCGAAGCTCAGGCTTATCGTCAAACCGATACGGTACGCCGCCGTGATGCAAGGTGAGTTTGGCGCTGAGTTTTCGGCTGTCGCAAATGGCCAGGATCAGATCCAGGTTGTAAGTTGAGTTAAGGGCGACATGCAGGTCAAGCGGATTGCCCGGCTCGACTGAAAAGCGTGCGTTGTAGTTCTGGATGAAATCACCGCACCAGGCGTTTGCGGTCTCGATGTCGTTGATGCCGTCCAGTCGCAAGGTTTTAACCAGACGGTCTTGCAACGTACGGTTAGCCCGCTCCACGCGGCCCTTCGCTTGAGGAGAGTTGGCACAGATTAGCTCGATGCCAAGTTCATCGAGCGCACGCTGGAACTGGGTCTTCGTCTGGTTCGTTGCTGATGGTGAGCGAAAGACCGCTGCACGGTCGGCATAGAACGCTTGCGGTCTGCCGTGCTGCTCGATGTATCGTCGAGTCGCCTCAAAATAGCTGGCCGTCGTTTCTGTCTCGGCAAAGTGCAGATGCTGAATCCTGCCCGTCGCATCGTCGATATACACTAGCAAGGTGCAAGCGTCGCCACGTTTCTCGAACCAGTGATGACGACTGCCGTCTATCTGGACCAACTCTCCGATGCACCGACGTCGTTCTCGCGGCTGATAAAGACGGCTCTTGTGGGCAGATTTCGTGACCCATAGCCCGGCCTTGATCATCAAGTTGCGCAGGGTTTCCTTCGACAGTTTCAAGCCATGCCGCTCGCGTAGTTGCTCGCAAGCCAGCGTCGGCCCAAAGTCGGCATAGTGATCACGTAGCAGTCCCAGCGCCTTCTGCGCCACCTCAGGCGCAAGCCGATTGTTGCTCGGCTTGCCCCGCTGCCTGGATATCATCCCGCTCTGGCCTTCTTGTTCAAAGCGTTTTTGAAGACGGCGTATTTGACGCGTCGTTATCCCCAGCCGCCTGGCCGCAATGACCGCCGTGATCTCGCCCTTGATACTGGCGCCGATGACCCCGGCGCGTTCCAACTCCTCCATCGTAATGCTCCCGATTTTTCCCACGCTCGACTCCAAACCGTTCGGAATCGACAGCATGAGCTATCTAGCAAAAGCGGACATTTCAACTTTGCTAAATGCGGACATTACAACTTTGCCCTAACA
>NZ_JAXOFN010000019.1:0-133830 GCF_034420155.1 Massilia luteola | reverse complement strand
GTACATGCAGGGTCAGCGCCCTCGGATACCGTCCAGTGTTCAGCAATGGGGTGGGAGAGGTGAAGGGCTTAATCTACACTCGAAGGTCGATGCCTTAAGGGTGGGCACAAGCTGGTCTTCACCTCAGTTGATGGTAGCTAACCATCAACTCTATCAAGATACAAGGGTGGGCTCCCCGAGCCCACGCGAACGTCGGCATGACGCGAACGTCACGCGTGGGCACGGGGTGCCCACCCTACGAGGCGAAGCGAACGTTAAAGTATGTGCGTGACGGGAGCATCCGGTTGACCGGGCAGGGGTAAATCCGGAGCGGGGCAATTTTGAATAATGTAGGGTGGGCTCCCCGAGCCCACGCGAACGTCGGCATGATGCGAACGTCGGCACGACGCAAACGTCACGCGTGGGCGCGGGGTGCCCACCCAACGAGGCGAAGCGAACGTTAAATCAGGCCGTCGAACAGCAGCACGTCCACCATGTCGCCCGCCTGCACGGTGCCTTGCTCATCATGCAGCACCACCATGCAATTCGCCTCCGACATCGACCGCAAAATGCCCGACCCCTGCGCACCCGTGATGCTGACCGTCGGCTGGCCGTCGGCGCCGCGCGCGAGCAGGCCGCGCTGGTATTCCGTGCGGCCCGGCTTCTTGCGGATCGTGCCGGCCGAGCGTGCGCGCATCAGTTCGAGCGGCGCTTCGGCGCCCATCATCTGCAGCAGCGCGTCGCGGGCGAAGAAGTAGAACGAGACCATCACCGCCACCGGATTGCCCGGCAGGCCGAACAGAAAGGCGCTGCGGCCGTTCGATGCAATGCGGCCGAAGGCCAGCGGGCGACCAGGGCGCATGCCGATCTTCCAGAACGTGACGTCGCCCAGCCGCGCCATGATCTGCTTCGTGTAGTCGGCCGCGCCCACCGACACGCCGCCCGACGTGATGATGGCGTCGGCGTTCTCGCAGGCGTCGCGCAGCGTCTGTTCCAGCGCCTGCGGATCGTCGCGCACCACGCCCATGTCGATCACGTCGCAGCCCAGGCGCTGCAGCATGCCGTAGATCGTGTAGCGGTTGCTGTCGTAGACGCAGCCTGCGTCGAGCGGCTGGCCGATCGAGCGCAGTTCGTCGCCGGTCGAGAAGAACGCCACGCGCAGCCGGCGCTGCACGGGCACTTCGGCCACGCCCAGCGACGCGAGCAGCCCGAGGTCGGCCGGGCGCACGATCTTGCCGCGGCGCAGGGCCGCGCTGCCGGCCTTGAGGTCTTCGCCGGCCAGGCGGCGGTTGTCGCCCGTGCGGATGGTGCCGGCGGCGATCGTCATCGTGTCGCCGTCGACCGTGACGAATTCCTGCGGGACGACGCTGTCGCAGCCGGCCGGCATCACGGCGCCCGTCATGATGCGCACGCATTCGCCCGGCTGCGGACTGCCGGCGAACGCGCGGCCCGCGTAGGCGGTGCCGATCACGCGCAGGCGCGCGGGCGCGCCGGCGGGCAGGTCGGCGCCGCGCAACGCAAAGCCGTCCATCGCCGAGTTGTCGTGCGAGGGCACGTCGATCGGGGAGGTGATGTCGGCCGCCAGCACGCGGCCCAGCGCGGCACGCAGCGCCACCATCTCGGTCGCGCGCACGGGCGCGACGAATTCGCGGATGATGCGCTGGGCGTCGCGCACGGGCAGGGCGTCCGGATCGTAGGCGGACAGGCAGCTGACGACGTCGGCCAGGCGCGGGGCGGCGGCGGCGGGCACGATGTCCAGCTGGCGCAGTTCGTCCAGCGTGTTGATGTTGCGGAAGGCGTCGGCATCGTCGAACAGCACTTGCGCCACCTTGATCTGCGGGTACCAGCCGTCCATGCGCCGCCCGCCGCCGTCCAGGTAGGCCGACAGCACCGGCTCCAGGCTCGCCTTGAGCAGGCAGAACACGGGATGGACCTGGCGCCGGCCGTCCTCCTCGGTGACGGCGACGGCGAGGTCGGCGTCATTCGCGCGCAGGCCGTCCTCCAGGCGTGCGGCCAGGTCGGCGGGCAGGAACGGCGAATCGCACGGCGCAGTGAGCAGGTAAGTCGTCGCGCAGCGGCGCAGCCCGGCCTGCAGGCCGGCCAGCGGGCCGGCGTAGTCGGGCGTGTCGTCCGGCCAGACGGGCACGCCGTAGGCGGCGTACGCGTCCTGGTTGCGGTTGGCGTTGATGGCGATGGTCGCGACCTGGGGCGCGAGGCGCGCCAGCACGTGCGCGGCCATCGTCGTGCCGCCGAAAGGCTGCAGGCCCTTGTCGACGTGGCCCATGCGCGTGCCGCGGCCGCCGGCGAGAATCAGGCCGCTGATGGATTCCTTGCTCATATTGTTATCCGCCGATGTAGGACATTTCGATTTTTTGTGCGCTCTCCGCCCGCGGGGACAGGCCCGCCGTGTTGACGGTGCGGGTCTCGGAATAGCGGTCGTCGCGCGCGCGCCAGAGCCGGGCGATGGCGGTCTGCATCTCCAGGTCCGTGCGGCCGCCGCGCAGCAGCTCGCGCAGGTCGTGGCCGCGGGTGGCGAACAGGCAGGTGTACAGCTTGCCCTCGGTCGACAGGCGGATGCGCGAGCAGTCATGGCAGAAGGCCTGCGTCACGCTGGAGATCATGCCGACTTCGCCGCCGCCGTCCACGTAGCGCCAGCGCGCCGCCGTCTCGCCGGCGTAGTTGGCGCCGACGGGTTCGAGCGGCATCTCGGCCGCGATGCGGCGCACGACTTCACTCGACGGGACGACTTCCGCCATGTTCCAGCCGTTCGATCCGCCCACGTCCATGTACTCGATGAAGCGCAGGATCGCAGGCGTGCCCTTGAAGTGGCGCGCCATCGGCAGGATCTGGCCGTCGTTCATGCCGCCCTTGACGACCATGTTGACCTTGATGGGGCCAAGGCCGGCGGCATGGGCGGCGGCGATGCCGTCCAGGACGTCGGACACGGCGAAGTCGACGTCGTTCATGCGCTTGAATATGGCGTCGTCGATGGCGTCGAGCGAGACCGTCACGCGGTCCAGGCCCGCATCCTTCAGCGTCTGCGCCTTGCGCGCCAGCAGCGAGCCGTTCGTCGTCAACGTCAGGTCGAGCGGGCGGCCGGACGGCGTCTCGATCGCGCGCAGCTGTTCGACCAGGCGCTCCAGGTTCTTGCGCAGCAGCGGTTCGCCGCCCGTCAGGCGGATCTTTTCGACACCGTGGGCGACGAACAGCCGCGCCACCCGCGCGATTTCCTCGAAGTTCAGCAGGGCGGCGTGGGGCAGGTACGCGTAGTCCTTGTCGAAGACTTCCTTCGGCATGCAGTACACGCAGCGGAAATTGCAGCGGTCGGTGACCGAGATGCGCAGGTCGTGCAGGGGACGCCCGAGGGCGTCGGCGAGCAGGCCGTTCGGTGTCTCCAGCGTGTCGGGGACGGCCAGCGCGGGCGCGCGCGCATCGGCCATCATGATGATTTTTTCAGCCATGCCAATAAGATAGCAGAAGGCCGGCCAGGGCGCAGGCCAGGATGGTCTTGATGGTGCCCGTTCTGTAGCGCAATAACGCCACCGCGGCGGCCGCGCCGATGGCGATCGCGTCCCAGCGCGGCGCGCCGTGCGCGATGAAGACGTGGGCGCCGAAGAAAACGGCGAGGCTCGCGATGACGCCGACGACGGCCGCCGAGATCGCGGTGAGCGGCGCCGTCAGCCGCACGTCCCCGCGCGTGGACTCGACGAGGGGCCCGCCCGCCAGGATGAACACGAACGACGGCAGGAACGTGAAGAACGTCACCACGGCGGCCGCCGCCGCACCGGCCAGGAAGCGCGCGCCCGGACCGAACAGCGCATGGCTCCAGCCGCCGACGAAGCCGACGAAGGCGACGATCATGATCAAGGGGCCGGGCGTCGTTTCGCCCAGCGCGAGGCCGTCGATCATCTGGCCGGCGTCGAGCCAGTGATACTGCTCGACGGCATGCTGCACGACATACGGCAGCACCGCGTAGGCGCCGCCGAACGTCATCAGGGCCATCCGGCCGAAGAAGGCACCCATGCGCGGCAGTTCGCCGTCGGAACCGAAGACGAGCGCCAGCGCGCTCCAGCCGGCGAGGCCGATGGCGCAGCCGGCCGCGCCGATCGTCGCGAGGCGGCGCCAGCTGAAGCGTGCGTGGGCGGGCGTCGGGGTCGTGTCGTCGATCAGCGCCGGCGGGTGCGGGGTGCCGTCCGGCGCGGCCGCGTGCCCGCTGCCCAGGTCGAACAGCGCGGGCCACACGCGTCCGCCGGCCAGCCCGACCGCCGCCGCGCCCAGCACGATCAGCGGAAACGGCACGCCGAGGACATCGATGGCGATGAAGGCGGCCAGCGCGACGCCGATCAGCAATCCGTTGCGCAGCGTGCGGCTGCCGATGCGCCAGGCCGCCGCCAGCACGATGGCGACGACGGCCGGCTTGATGCCGTCCATGATGCCGGCGATGGCGGGCAGGTGGCCCCACGCCATGTAGATCCACGACAGCGCGATCAGCACCAGCAGCGACGGCAGGACGAACAGCACCCCGGCCGCGATCCCGCCCGGCACGCGGTGCAGCAGCCAGCCGATGTAGATCGCGAGTTGCGTCGCTTCCGGCCCCGGCAGCACCATGCAGTAGTTCAGCGCGTGCAGGAAACGCCGCTCGGAAATCCAGCGCCGGCGCTCGACCAGTTCGGCATGCATCATGGCGATCTGCCCGGCCGGGCCGCCGAAGCTGATGAATCCCAGTTTGAGCCAAAAGCGGAGGGCGGTGCGGAAGGGAAGGTCGGACAAGGTGGATGGGCAAGCGTTGATCGGGTTGCCCATCTTACACGCATCAAACGGGTGAGCGATGGCTCACTTCGACGAGGATGCCGCCCGGCGCCTGCACATAGAACAGCGTTGCGCCGCGCTGGAACGAGACGGGCGGCAGGCCGGACACGCCCGCCGCCTGCAGCCGCGCGTGGGCGGCGTGGACGGCCGCCTCGGACTCGAGGAGGAAGCCGACGTGGAATGTGTCCGGGAAATCCTGGACGCCCTCGGCGCGGCGCCGCGTGAGGACGAGCGCAAACCCGCCGCTGCCTTGCAGCAGGGCGAAGCCGTTGTTGCCGCGCGTTTCGCACAGGCGGAAGCCGAAATGCGTCGTGAAGAAGGCGGCGGTGGCCGCGACGTCGGGGACGGGAAGGTCGAGATGGTTGAGTTGCATGACATGCTCCGATGAATGGGCCCGAGCGAACGAACCCGTTGGGCGCAAGGGCGCCGGACGGTTCGTCGCGGGTACTCATGCGCGTACGCACGGAACAGAGCTTCGCGGCAAAGCTGGCGCGAAGGGATCGGGCTTACCAAAACCGATCCTGCCTTTTTCGACGTCGTGATCTTAGCAAAAAAAAAGGAAGCCGAAGCTTCCTTTTTTACGTCAAGGCCGTGTCGCGCTGCTTATTGACGCGTATCGACCTGGATCAGCGGCTCGTTGACCGGCGGCGGGGCCGATTTGCGCGTGCGGCGCGGACGTGCCTGCGGCTCCGCCTGCGCGGCCGCTTCCTGGGCGGCGCGCAGCTTTTCGGGATCCGTCGAGGCCAGCGTCAGGCCGGCTTGTTCCAGCAGCTCGTTGAGGTCGGCCGCCGGGGCCGGCGTCGCAGCGACCGGGGCTGGCGCAACGGCGGGTTGCACGGTCTCGACCGGAGCGGGTGCCGGAGCCGGAGCGGGTGCCGGCGTGGTTGCCGCAACCGGCTCCTCGGTCGGCTGCGCGGCGGAATCGAGCTCGGCCTTGCGCACGACGGCGGCGGTGACCGACTCGGTGGTCGGGAACGGCCACGGCGTCTGGACGGCCGCGCTGGCTTCGACGGCGGGTTCGGCGTGCACGGTCGTCTCGACCGGCGCCGCTTCGGCAGCTGCCGCCGCGGCGGCTGCCTGCTCGACCCTCGCCTTCTCGGCATGGACACGGGCAGCGTCGGCCTGCTCGGCCGCAGTGTGCTCGGCAGCCGCCTTCACGGCCGCGGCCTTGACCGATTCCGAGGTCGGGAACGGCCACGGACCCAGTGCGACGGCCTTGGCCGGCTTGGCGGTCTTCGCAGCCTTGGCTTCGGCCTGGACCTTGGCGGCTTCCTCGTCGGCCACCGGCGTGAAGGCCGGCGCGGCCTCGCCCTCGATGGCGTCCTGTTCGGCGCCCTCGATCTGGTCGCGGTCGCGGCGGTTACGGTTGCGGCCGCCGCGACGACGCCGGCGGCGCGGTTCGTCGCCTTGTGCGTCGGTCTCGAGTTCCTCGTTGTCAGGCCCGGCGGTCGTTACCGCGCCGGTCGCCGCCGGGGTGGTCGCCACCGCACTGGTCGCGACCGGAGCGGTCGTCACCGGCTTCAGTGCTTCGGGGATCTCCGGCTCGCCGGCCAGCGTGATGGCCGCCTGGGCCGCCACGGCCTGGGCCGCGTTCAGCTCTTCGCTCTTCGCCTCGGCGACCGGGGCGCGCTCGGCACGCTCACCACCCTCGCGCGGCGGGCGCGGCTGGCGCGGCGCGCGTTCCGGACGCTCGCCGCGCTCCGGACGTTCGCCACGTTCCGCACGCTCGGCGCGCGGGGCTTGCGGCTGGCCGTCCGCCGTGGCGGCGGCCTGTTCGCGCGGTTCGCGGGCTTCGCGCGGTTGACGCGGCGGGCGCGGCGGACGTGCCGGCTTGCCGTCGGCCTCGACCGGCTTGGGGCCGTCCTCGGCACCGGCGGATTTCAGCTCGCGGTCTTCACGCTCGGCACGGTTTTTACCGGTGCCGGTGCCGTTGCGGCCGCCACGGGCGCGTTGGCCGCGGCCATTGCGGTCGCCGCGTTCGCCGGCGGCCGGGGCCGCTTCAGCGGGCTTGGCCGGGGCTGCCGGGGCGGGCGGCGGTGCGATCTGGGCCGGACGGCCGAAGAAGAAATTGCGCAGTTTGGCAAAGAAACCGTCGTCCGCGGCCGGTGCGACCGGAACCGCGGCGGCCAGGGCAGGGGCGGGCGCCGGCGCCTCGACGGGCTTGGCCGGCTGGCGCTCGACCAGCGGTGCCGGCTGGGCCGGGGTGATGGTCTTGACGACGGCTTCCTGGCGCGGCTTGGCTTCTTCCTTCTGGCGCTTGGCGAAGGCCATGTCCGTGTCGGCCGATTCGGCCATCGTGTAGCTCGCGGCGTCGTCGTCCAGGCGCGGATCGTCGTGCTTGATGCGCTCGAGCTTGTAGTGCGGGGTTTCCAGGTGCTTGTTCGGGACCAGGATGACCGTGATGCGGTGGCGCGTCTCGATCTTGAGCACTTCGCCGCGCTTTTCGTTCAGCAGGAAGGCGGCGACGTCGACCGGGACCTGGACGTGGATCGCGGCCGAGTTCTCCTTCATCGCCTCTTCCTGGATGATGCGCAGGACCTGCAGGGCCGAGGATTCGGTATCGCGGATGTGGCCGGTGCCGGAGCAGCGCGGGCACGTCACGTGCGAACCTTCCGACAGCGACGGACGCAGGCGCTGGCGCGACAGTTCCATCAGGCCGAAGCGCGAGATCTTGCCCATCTGGACGCGTGCACGGTCATGGTGCAGGGCATCCTTCAGGCGCTGTTCCACTTCGCGCTGGTTCTTGGCGACTTCCATGTCGATGAAGTCGATGACGATCAGGCCGCCCAGGTCGCGCAGGCGCAGCTGGCGGGCCACTTCGTCGGCCGCTTCGCAATTGGTGTTGAATGCCGTGGTCTCGATGTCCGAGCCGCGCGTGGCGCGTGCCGAGTTGACGTCGATGGAAACGAGGGCTTCCGTGTGGTCGATCACGATCGCGCCGCCCGACGGCAGCGGGACGGTACGCGAGTACGCGGTCTCGATCTGGTGTTCGATCTGGAAACGGGAGAACAGCGGCACGTCGTCCGTGTAGCGCTTCACGCGGTGCGCCATGTCGGGCATCACGTGGCTCATGAACTGCTGGGCCTGGTCGAAGATCTCGTCGGTGTCGATCAGGACTTCGCCGATGTCAGGCTGGAAATAGTCGCGGATGGCGCGGATGACCAGCGAGGACTCTTGATAGATCAGGAACGGACCCGGCGCCGACTTGCCCGCGCCTTCGATCGCGCGCCACAGCTGCATCAGGTAGTTCAGGTCCCACTGGAGTTCTTCCACATTGCGGCCGATGCCGGCCGTGCGGGCGATGACGGACATGCCCTGCGGCAGGTCCAGCTTGTCCATCGTCTCGCGCAGTTCCTGGCGCTCTTCGCCCTCGACGCGGCGCGACACGCCGCCGCCGCGCGGATTGTTCGGCATCAGGACCAGGTAGCGGCCGGCCAGCGAAATGAACGAGGTCAGGGCCGCGCCCTTGTTGCCGCGCTCTTCCTTTTCGACCTGGACCATGATTTCCTGGCCTTCGCGCAGCGCTTCCTTGATGGTGCAGTTACGGACGTCGACGCCGTCGCGGAAATAGGTGCGGGCAACTTCTTTGAAGGGGAGGAAGCCGTGGCGTTCTTCGCCGTAGCTGACGAAGCAGGCTTCGAGGGAGGGTTCGATGCGGGTGATGACGCCTTTGTAGATATTCGATTTCCGCTGTTCGCGACCGGCGGTCTCGATATCGATGTCGATCAGTTTCTGGCCGTCGACAATCGCTACGCGCAGCTCTTCTTGCTGCGTAGCGTTAAACAACATACGTTTCATTTTTATAAACTCCGCGACCCGTGGGCCGTTTCATGCCGTCTTGTAAAGAGCGGCGAAAGTACAGGGATGTACGCGGGAAGGGAGTGTTGGCGGTGGTATGCCCGGGGTGTGGCACGGCATTGCCGGCCACAGGGCGCAGTGGCGTCGAACGTAATTGCCGCGCGCACGAACGTCTTGCTCGGCCCGGGCGGCCCGATCGGGGCGGCGCAGGGGCAGGCAAGCGGTGCGACGCTGCCAGACTTTCAGTCGGCATGCATACCCGGTTGCGAATCAGGCGAATATCAGCCTTGATCCCAAGCCGGGCTTGCTGCCTGTGGAACCCAGGAACAGCCGGGCAATGCGATGCTGCCGGGGTGCGCGATCCGGACCTTGAAGATTGCGATGCGTACTGCGCACCCGCATGACCTTCCCGGATCACTGTCTCCAACAACACTGCTACCGCTCACGACGGTTTCGAGGTTCTAACTTCGGGTCGGGCGAAACGGCAAGCGTTATCGACACCATCACCCGGCGAGCCGACCCTGGGGCCGGCTTGCCGGTACTTATCCTTACAATTCCAAACAATCCAATCCTGCATCCTGCGCGGCTACCCGGTTGCAACTGCGGTGCAACCCAGGTTCGCACAGGAATGTGCGTACACGTCTAGAAATCCCGCCAAACCCGCTGCGCGTTCGCATTGTCGCTGCGATGCCGCGACCGCTGCCGCTTGCGACGATTTTTTGGGATTCCGTTTTTTTCCATCGAATTTGCATTTTGGCGGGGCCGATGGAGACGCCCCTGTGTAAAATATCGTTTTAATTCTTACACCAGCAGAGGTTTGACCGCCGCCTGTCGATTATATATTCAAAATGAAGGACTTAGAGAGAATTTCTGGGAAGACAAAGCGAATGACCTTGCAAAACGATGTTGTTCCCCCTTCATCACAGACAGATAGCCGCCCCGCTGCCACCGCCCAGTTTGTCACAATTACCGAGGAAGAAGCAGGTCAGCGCATCGATAATTATCTGCTGCGCGTCTGCAAGGGTGTCCCGAAAAGCCACATTTACCGCATCCTTCGCTCCGGCGAAGTGCGCGTGAACAAAGGTCGCATCGACCAGTTGTACCGCCTGGCGACGGGCGACATCGTCCGCATTCCGCCCGTGCGCATGGCCGAGAAGCCTCTTGGCGCCGCCCCCGTGCCCGGGGCCGAGTTCCACATCGTGCACGAAGACACCCACCTGCTCGTGATCGACAAGCCGACCGGCGTGGCCGTGCACGGCGGCTCGGGCGTGTCGTACGGGGTCATCGAACAATTGCGCGCATCCCGGCCGGATGCGAAATTCCTGGAACTGGTGCACCGCCTGGACCGTGAGACGTCCGGACTGCTTTTGCTCGCAAAAAAGCGTTCCGCGTTGACTAGCTTGCACGAGCAAATGCGCGATGGCAAAACCGACAAGCGCTACCTGACCATGGTCGCGGGCGACTGGCGTAATCCGCGCCAGCACGTCAAGCTGCCGCTGCATAAATACACGACGCCGGACGGCGAGCGCCGCGTCGTCGTGCAGGCCGGCGGCCAGGAATCGCACACCGTGTTCAATTTGCTGCGCAAGTGGCCGGACTACGCGCTGCTCGAGGCGGAGCTCAAGACGGGGCGCACGCACCAGATCCGCGTGCACCTGGCGTCTTCCGGCTTTCCGATCCTCGGCGACGAGAAATACGGCGATTTTGCACTCAACAAGCAGCTTCAGAAGGCAACCGACGCGCGCGGCGCATTGCGCAGGATGTTCCTGCATGCGTACCAGATTACGTTCCAGCATCCGGACACGGGCAAGCCGATGACCTTGAAGGCCCCGTTGCCGGCGGAATGCGACCGTTTCTTGGTAAGCTTGGGGCCAGCGCAAGAAGTCAAAGCACGCACCACCAATCGATAACGCGCCAACCGGGAACCCGGTCCCGCCAGCGGCAGATCCTGCCGGCGGGCTTGGGTTCTTGCAGGCGGGAATGAGGAGCCGGCGCCACGAGCGCCGCAAGACATGGCAAGAAAGCAATTCGATCTGATTGTCTTCGACTGGGACGGAACGCTGATGGACAGCACCGCCACCATCGTCAAATGTATACAGTCCGCCGCCAAGGACCTGGGCCTGGCGGTACCGAGCGACGCCGCGGCCTCGCATGTGATCGGCCTCGGCCTGGGCGAAGCCATGCAAGCCGTCATGCCGGACATCGATCCGGCCATGCACCCGCGCATGATCGAGCGCTATCGCTACCACTTCCTGACGAAGGACCATGAGCTGGTCCTGTTCAAGGGTGTGCGGACGATGCTCGACGAACTGTCCCAGGAGGGCTATTTCCTGGCGGTCGCGACGGGCAAAAGCCGGGTCGGCTTGAACCGCGCCCTGAACGCGGCGGGCCTCCTTTCCGTGTTCGATGCGACCCGTTGCGCGGACGAGACATTTTCCAAACCGCACCCTGCAATGTTGCAAGAATTGACAAGGGAACTCGGCCAGGACATGCGGCGTACCGTTATGATCGGCGACACGACGCATGACTTGCTTATGGCAAACAATGCCGGCGCCTCCGGCATTGCCGTCGAATACGGCGCCCATCCGGTCCAGCAATTGCAGGCATGTCATCCCGTCTTTACGGCAAAGAACGTGCCCGAGCTGCATCAGTGGCTGGTCGAGAACGCATGAGCGATACCGAAGACGTCTTTATTTGCGAATCGGCCACCGTCGAGGAAGGCGGCAAGGGCATCCGTTTTCCGGTGCGCGCATTTGGCGAGGACGCGACGGGTTTCGTCGTGCGCTTTCGGGGCAAGATCTACGCTTACCTGAACCGCTGCGCCCATGTACCCATCGAACTCGACTGGTCCAAGGGCGAGTTTTTCGAGTCGAGCAAGCTTTATCTCATGTGCTCGACGCACGGTGCCATCTACGCACCCGAAAGCGGCGCTTGCGCGGGTGGGCCTTGCCGCGGTGGCAAGCTGCGACCGATCGTCGTGCGCGAGGCCGATGACCGCATCTACTGGCATCCGGACCAGCACATCCGCGAACCGGCGCCAGGGCAGGTCAACGGCGTGACCGACAGCCACACGGAGTAACCATCACCAGGTATTTATGAGCGACAACACCAGGAACGACAATCCGAACGACAACCGAACGGCGACTCCGGCGATTTTCAACAATTGGGAACGCGAGACCCTGGAACGGCTCGTGTTCGCCACCGTGCGCGAACAGCGCGCCGCACGCCGCTGGGGCATCTTCTTCAAACTGTCCTTTCTTTTGCTGGCATTTTTCGCGATCTGGGCCTATTTCGATTTCAACTTCGGCAGCTCGGACATCGATGCGCTGGGTCGCCACACGGCACTGATCGAGATCGACGGCGCCATCGACGACGAGGGCAGCGGCGCGGCCGATACCGTGATCCCGGCACTGAACAAGGCGTTTTCCGATCCGGGTTCGGCGGCGGTCGTCCTGCGCATCAACAGCCCGGGCGGCAGCCCCGTGCAGGCCGGCATCATCGTCGATGAAATCCTGCGTCTCAAGAAGGGCTATCCGAACAAGCCTTTATATGTGGTCGTGGACGAGATCTGCGCGTCGGGCGGCTATTACATCGCAGCCGCAGCCGACAAGATCTACGTCAACAAGGCCAGCATCGTCGGATCCGTCGGCGTCCTGATGGATGGCTTTGGCTTCACCGGCCTGATGGACAAGCTCGGCATTGAACGCCGCCTGTTGACGGCCGGCGAGAACAAGGGTTTCCTCGATCCGTTCAGCCCGCAGTCCGACAAGCAGAAGCAGCATGCGCTCGAGATGCTCAACGAAATCCACGAGCAATTCATTGCCGTTGTGCGTGCCGGCCGCGGCAAGCGCCTCAAGGAGACGCCAGAAATCTTTTCCGGTCTCTACTGGACCGGCGCAAAGGCGGTCGAGATGGGTCTGGCGGATGGTTTCGGTACCGTGGACACGGTCGCGCGCGACGTCGTGAAGGCGGAAGACATCATCGATTACACGGCACACGAAGGCTTGCCGGAACGGGTGCTGAAGAAATTTGGAGCGTCGGTGGGCGCCGGTGCGGTGCACTCGATCTACCGGGGGCCCGTGCCCAGCTTGCGCTGAGCACGAGCGTCGAACTAAGCTCAGTCTCAATATTTGGCTTGAAACTTACGGGTGGTAGTCTATAGTTGGTGTGTAGCTGTTTCGGCGCAAACGACACGGAAACCACACTGTTCCTGACGTTGTCGGAACCGCTTCAGACCCGCATCCGTGCGGTTTCGAGAGAATTCAATTCCTCAAGCTGGAGTCCCAATCGGGAAGGAAACGACGGCATACGCCGTCGTTTTCATTTTTGGGTGTCGTCGGATCCAGCTGAAAACGATTGCAAGCCAGGACGCGAAGGCGGCGTCATGCCGGGCGTATCCTGACGGTGAGGGGTGTCGTCGCCTTCGAGGGCCGGGCCGTTCGCATCCGGTGCGGCATGCCGAGCGGGTGAGGTGGATGGAAAGTCGCCGGACGATGTGCCCGATGGCCGCGAGGCCGACCGCGGACCGCCATGCACGACGAACTCCTTGCTGAGCAGGGTGGCCTTGTCGACGTCTTGCGGGGTGTCGGCGATAACGCTATCAAGACAACCCGGCTCGGGCTCATGAAAGCCGCCGGCCTCGAGCCACGCCTGGAAGTGGCGTTGTGCCTGCTCATACCAAGCGGCGCGCATCGGTAACTGGTGTTCGAAACAATGTACATGCGGGATGTCGCCACCGCGCGTCCAGCGCGCCAGCGCAAGCCGGGTTGGGAAAGTTGCGGCGTATTCCTGGGCCACCTTCGTTCCGCTGCTTTTGGCTGCAAACGAAGACGGGGTGCTGTGGTTCTGCTTTTTTTCGATCTGCACTTTTGCCTCGTGGTTGGGGGTTTTCGATCTGATGTGCCAGATGGTGCGGCCCACCCTTAGTCCTACACTCAGTAACTGTAGGTCGATTCCTAATCAGGTTTCAGTGTATCAACGGGGCACAGTCAATTCTTGAGATGTGTCAAACGAGTTCTTGCTTGGAGTCGAAACACCGAGATTGCTGAACTTTGACGCTTGCAATCCTTCTGCTACAGTCTCGCCCCATGAGTAAACTATCCCTCGACCGCGTTCTCCAATCGCAAGGCTTTGGTACGCGCAAGTATTGCCGGGCCTTGATCGAAGACGGCGACGTCCTGATCAACGGCGACGTCCACGACAACTACAAGACCCTCGTGGACACGGATGGCCTCGTGCTGACCGTCTTCGACGAGGAGTGGACGTATCGCGAGCACGTCTATATTGCCTTGTACAAACCGTCTAATTTCGAGTGTTCGCGCAAGCCCAGCCACCATCCCGGCGTCCTGACCTTGCTGCCGGAACAGTTCACGTGGCGCGACGTCCAGCCCGTCGGCCGGCTCGACCACGACACGACAGGCCTCTTGCTGATGTCCGATGACGGTCCGTTCATTCATGCGCAGTCCTCACCGAAGCGCCATATTCCCAAGGTTTACCAGGCCACGACCCAGGAACCTGTTACCCAGGCGCTTGTCGATCAGCTATTGTCAGGAGTGCAATTGCACGACGAGCCCGCGCCGCTGGCCGCCCAGTCGTGCGTACAGCGGGGCGATCATCAGCTGGAGATTGTGCTAGAGCAGGGGAAATATCATCAGGTCAAGCGCATGCTGGCAGCGGCCGGCAACCATTGCGCTGCCTTGCATCGTTCGCAGGTCGGTGGCTTGACGCTCGAGGCGCTTGGTTTGCACGAAGGCGAGTGGTGTTATCTGGAACAGGCGCAGTTGGCGCTGCTGGTGCCGGGCTGATATCAAAAACACACGACAGTGCGCTGTCGTGCGACATGCATAGGAGATTTCCGAGACACTCGTCATTCGAATCTTGTCAATATTTTATTGACTTGGATCAGTTTAATATCAACGATGACGATGCTCGCAACAAATCTCCGCTTCCTGCCCCTGGTTCTTTTTCTTGCGTTTAATCCAGCAATCGCCCAGCAGGCCGATCCGGGTCTGGCCGGATGTGCACGCATTGCCGATGCCGGGCAGCGCCTGGCCTGCTATGACCATTTGGCGGCTCGGATCCCGGGGCCTGCGTCGAATATTCCTATCCTCATGCCTGCGGCAGTCAGGCCTGCCCCAGCGTCCGCCTCGGCCATTGCTGCGCCAAGCGCCGCCGATGCGCCACCGGTGCCCGCCGCAGTTGACGCATCACCCGAAACGATGCGGGATTTCAGCCTGGTCGATCATTGGGAACTTGACCAGAAACACAAGCGTGGCGTCTTCAATTTCCGTCAGCATCAGGTCAATTACCTGATGCTGACCCGCACTGCGCATCCCAACAACGAGCCCTACCG
The DNA here is from genome assembly GCF_034420155.1 of Massilia luteola. Lineage (NCBI taxonomy): Bacteria > Pseudomonadati > Pseudomonadota > Betaproteobacteria > Burkholderiales > Oxalobacteraceae > Massilia > Massilia luteola. The sequence goes on along the minus strand of NZ_JAXOFN010000019.1, from coordinate 118,892 downwards.
ACCGTTCCGCCGACTCGACGTCCTGACGAGCAACCTCGCGCATTCGGAACTCGTGTTCCAGCTGGGTTTCAAGATGAAGCTGGTCGAAAACGCCCTCGACAAGCCCGTCGATCTGTGGTTCGGCTATACCCAGAACAGCTTTTGGCAAGCCGGCAATCACGAGGCGTCCAGCCCCTTCCGCGAGACGAACTATCAACCCGAGCTGATGGCCGTCACTCCACTGCATTTCAGTGTATTGGGAATGAACGCGCGCTTTCTTAATCTCGGTCTGGTGCACCAATCGAACGGTCAGGCGTCGACGTTGTCGCGCAGTTGGAACCGGGCCTATGCGCAGGTTGGGCTCGAGCGGGCGGGGTGGACCGTGGTCGGGCGCGTGTGGAAACGCATCAACGAAGCGGCCGCCAACGACGACAACCGCGACATCGTCGATTACCTGGGACGCGGCGACGTGGTCGTCACCTATCGCAGCAATGGCAACGATTACTCGGCCCTGTTGCGGCGCAATTTCTCGACCGACCGCGGCGCCGTCCAGCTCAGCTGGGCGTTTCCGCTGGCGGGACACATCAAGGGGTACGCTCACCTGTTCTCGGGTTACGGGCAAAGCCTGATCGACTACAACTATTACCAGAACATGTTAGGGCTCGGCCTGCTCGGTACATTCTGAATCGGGACAGGATCCCCGCGCTGCACTACAATAGCGCCCCGATCCCGAGCGTTCCCGCCATGAAACTCGCCACACTCAACGACGGCACGCGCGACGGCCAGCTGGCCGTCGTCGCGCGCGACCTCAAGACCGCCCACATCGCGGACGGCATCGCGCCCACGCTGCAGGCGGCGCTGGACGACTGGAACTTCATCGCGCCGCAACTGGCTACGCTGTATGCGGATCTGAATGCAAACCGTGCCCGCCGTCCCTTCGATTTCGAGCCCGGCCGCTGCATGGCGCCGTTGCCGCGCGCCAGCCAGCTGGCCGTCGGTGCGGCTGATGGCGATCACGTCGACGAGGCGCCGCGAATGGCCCAGTGCGCCAGCGACGATCTGCTTGCCCCGATGGGCGATATCGTCGTGGCCCACGACGAATGGGGCATCGATTTCAGCGCCGGCGTGGCGGTGGTGACAGCCGATGTGGCCATGGGGGCCACGCCCGACGACGCCCATCGGCAGATCTGCCTGGTGATGCTGGTCAACGAAGTGTGGCTGCGCAAACTGGAATTGCCGCAATCCCGGCCGGCGACCGGTTTTTCGCCCGTCGCCGTGACGCCGGACGAGTTGGGTGACGCCTGGCGCGACGCCAAGGTCCACCTGCCGCTGCGTACGACCTGGAATGGACACCTGGTCGGCCAGCCCGATGCCGGGGCAGACATGGCATTCGATTTTGCGCAGTTGATCGCGCATCTGGCACGGACGCGCAACGTGCGGGCCGGCAGCATCGTTGGATCGGGCATCGTGTCTGACCGCGACGCGTCGCGCGGGTACGGATCCATTGCGGCGCAACGCAGCCGGGAAGTCGGCGAGCACGGGGAAGCTGTGACTCAGTTCATGCGCTTTGGGGACACGGTCCGGATCGAGATGCTGGACGAGAAGGGCCGGTCGGTGCTCGGCGCGATCGAACAGAAGGTTGTGAGGTTTGAGCCGTGAGCGGCGCCTGTCTGGTCGGGCACGTTTCTTACGCGGCGACATAATTCGGCAGGTAGCTGCGCATGCGAAACTGGCATATTTTTATTGCTTTTTTTGGCAAAGTCAGGATGAAAGGCAGGTGAACTCATGAAAAGATTTCTTCTAATTATCACGAAAAACCACGCAATGATTGCACTCTTCAGACCAGGTATCTAACAAAAAGATAATTGTCGTTTCCTTTAATCAGCGTTTTTTCTACTTCGGCGTCTTTACTGTGGCAGATATGCCTCCGTAACGATATTGCATAGCACAATTTATGGTCGCGAGCGCAACAAAAAATTCCCAGTCTCCGTTGCCCTCAGTTAAAATGCTGGATTGGTCCACAAGCATTCACGCCTCTTTTCATAACGTCCCATGTTCAAGTTCAACAAGAGTTTCGCGGCCGTGGCCTTGGCCGTCGCTTCCATTGCCGCTTCCGCGCAGGATACGAACAAGGCCGATCTCTTCAATCAAGAGTTCTCTGCCACGTCGATGTCTGCAACGCCGAATATGGGCGATGCTGCCGGGCTGACAGGGGCGGCGCGCAAGACCCGCATCACCAATGGTCAGGTCGGTGATCTGGGGGCGGGCGGACGTGGCGGTAACGGTCTCACCGACAGTGTCGGCAATGCGGTCACCGACCGCGATGCGCAGCGTCGCCAGATCGCAGGCCTGCAGCAGAAGACGCAAAACGACGCGGACAAAGAGCCGAGCGAATTCCAGAAATTCATTGCTGACAACACCGGTAAGTTGCTTCCGATTTTCGGTTCTGAGTTTTTTGCCAATACGCCGTCCACATTTGCGCCAATCTCCAATGCTCCGGTCCCGTCCGACTACCCTCTCGGGCCGGGCGATGAACTGATGATTCGCGGCTGGGGCACGATCGATATCGATTATCGCGCCACCATCGACCGCAACGGTACGATCTCGATTCCAACCATCGGCATTGTGCCGCTCGCCGGCGTGAAAGCTGGCGACGCGGAGAATGTCATTCGCGCCGCCGTCGGCCGGTTGTACAAGGGTGTCACCGTCAATGTTACCTTTGGTCAGCTGCGTGCGATTACCGTGTATGTTGTGGGCCAAGCAAGTCGACCGGGCACCTACACTGTGTCGAGCTTGTCGACGCTCGTGACTGCGCTGTTCGCCAGCGGCGGTCCGAACGCGAACGGCAGCATGCGTCACGTCCAAGTCAAGCGCGCCGGCAAGGTCGCTGCAGAACTTGACTTGTACTCCTTCATCGCCAAGGGCGACAAGTCTGCGGACATCAAACTGCAGGATGGCGACACGATCTATATTCCGCCGGCGGGCGGCTTCGTTGCGCTGGTGGGCAAGGTCAACAGCCCTGCAGTTTATGAATTGAAAAACAATGGCGAAACTATCGCGTCCCTGTTGGACTTCGCCGGTGGCCTGCCTGTCGTAGCTGATCCGCGTCGCGCATTCCTCGAGCGTATTGACTCGAACAAGAATCGTCCGCGCAGTGTGGAAGAGTTTGCGTTGAATAGCGAAGGATTGAAACATTTGTTGAAGAATGGCGATGTTCTCAATATTACGTCGATCACGCCGGACTTCTCTAATGCAGTGGTACTCCGAGGTAACGTTGACCAACCGGTTCGTGCACCGTTCAAATCAGGTATGCGCGTCAGCGATCTAATTCCGAACCGGGAATACCTGATGACTCGTAATTCGATCAAGCGCCAGAATAATGTGGTCGCTATCGGGGACGACAAGAAAGATACCACCGAAAATGCCAGTAGCATTGCCGCACGTATTGGCGGGTTGATTGACGAGATCAACTGGGATTATGCCGTCGTCGAACGCGTAAATCGTTCAGACCTGAGTGTCCAGTTGATCCCGTTTAATCTGGGCAATGTGTTCAATAATCCTAACGGCGCCGACAACCTGCAACTGCAGCCCGGCGACACGGTGACGATCTTCTCTCAGGACGATGTGGCTGTCCCGATGGATAAACGCCAAGTATTCGTTCGGGTCGAAGGCGAGGTTAAAGTTCCTGGTGTATACCAGATGACCGCCGGCGACACGTTGCAAACCCTGGTTGCGAAAGCCGGAGGTCCAACTTCTAATGCTTATCTGTTTGGTACCGCGTTTTATCGTGAAGAGGTACGCAAAGAGCAGTTGAGCAATCTGCAGCGTGCGGCCGATCGTCTCGAAGCGCAGATTCGGAGCGAGGAATCCACGCAAGCCTCCAATCTACGTGCGATGAGTACGACAGATGCCGCTGCGGCCGGTGCGCAGCTCGAAGCCGAGCGCAAGATTGCTCAAGAGCGCATTGCCCGCTTCCGCAAGCTTCAGCCATCCGGTCGTATCGCATTCGGTCTGAATCCGGACGACCGCTCGTTTGCCCATCTGCCTCAGGTCACACTACAGAATGGCGATCGCTTGGTCGTGCCTTCGAAGCCGGCCTTCGTTCATGTGTTCGGCGCGGTCAATGTCGAGGCTTCGCCGTTGTGGAAACCGAATACTCGCGTCAGCGACTACCTGAAAATGTCCGGCATCGCTGTCGACGCTGACGTCGATAACGTATTTGTGCTGCGCGTCGACGGTACCGTCGTGTCGACAGATTCGCAGGGTTGGTTCTTCGGAAAAATTGGAGGTGTTGAAGTGATGCCGGGGGACACCATCGTCGTGCCTGAAAAATTCGACCGTCAGACGGCCTGGAGCAAATTTACGCAAGGTGCGCGCGAGTGGACGCAAATCTTGGCTAATTTTGGCCTTGGCGCCGCGGCAGTCAAGACGCTACGCAATTAAATGCCTCGTCATTCAATATTGTTTTGAGAGCGGAATGAGTATCACTGAACAAAGTGCTGAGACGAATGTCCAGCATCAATCGAAAGAGTCGTCGAGCGACAGCAAAGTGACGGATGCTCCAGAGCTGAGTGTCGTCAAAGGCCTGATTGTGCTGGCGAGACACAAGAGGAAGCTGTTCGGCGTTCCATTCGCATGTGCATTGGCCGGAGCCGCCATCGCTTTCGCTTTGCCTAATATATATCAGGCTAGCGCGAAATTACTGCCGCCCCAGCAGCAGCAATCGAGTGCAGCCGCGCTGTTGTCGCAACTCGGTGGCGTGGCAGGGGCGGTCGCGGGCGGTGCCGGCATCAAGAGCCCGAATGACATATACATCGGCATGCTTCATAGCAGGACCGTTGCCGATGCGATTATTGCAAAGTATGACTTGAAGAAGGTATATGGCTTTAGCTCTCAGGAGCGCATCCGAAGTAAACTCGAGGAAAATACCGCGGTGGCAGCGGGCAAGGACGGGCTGATCACAATTACCGTTGCTGACAACGACAAGACATTGGTCGCGAAGATAGCAAACTCTTATGTTGATGAGTTAGTCAAACTCACGAACACCTTAGCGGTTACCGAGGCATCCCAGCGCCGCGTGTTTTACGAGCGTCAACTGGAGCGGGCTAAAGACAATCTTGCAGCTGCCGAACAGGCATTGAAATCAGCACTAGATACTCGCGGTGTGGTTAGCGTCGATGTCGAAAGTCGGGCGATGCTGGAAAATATCGTCCGGCTGAGGGCGGAAATTTCTGCGAAGCAGATCGAGTTGAGTTCGATGAATGCATTTGTGACAAGCGTCAACCCGGAATACCGTCGTGCCCAGGAGGAGCTCACTAGTTTGCGTGCAGAACTCTCAAAGTTCGAAAATGGACGCCCCGAAATTAATGAAGCTACTGCTCAAAAATCTGTTGGTTTGGAAAATATTAAACTCTTACGTGACGTAAAGTACAACCAGATGCTTTACGAATTGTTGGCCAAACAATATGAAGTGGCGCGTTTGGACGAGGCGAAAGAGAGTGTCGTGGTCCAGGTGCTCGATCCCGCTATCGAGCCCGAGCGAAAAGCGTCGCCCAAGCGCGTATTGATTGCAGTCGTTTCTGCAATGGCTGGATTATTTTTGACTTTACTTTGGATTTTCGGGGTCGAAGCCGTGCGCAGTCTGATTAGACTGCCAGGAGGCGCGGCCAAGTGGGACGAACTGAAGAATATGCTCAGAAATTAATTGCAATTTGGTGTGCGGGATTTTCAAGTGTTTCTGCTGGAAAAATGGGGCAGGACGAAAATCACGCCTCGTCCTGCTGACTCCTTAATAACTTGAAAGAAGAGCGGAATACAATATGTCGAATAATTTGAATATTATTGGACCTGGAAAGGTGTTCTTGGGAGAGCGTACCCGAGTAGCGCCAGACGTCCAATTTATATTTCACGAACCGTCTCAAGTTGTCATCGGGGACTATTGTGTTATAGGCAGTGGCGTAAAATTCGTATGTAACGGCGGGAACGTCGCCGTTGGTGATTGGACAAGTATTCATGATCGCTCGTTAGTGTTGTCGACCGTTGGTGTCCAGATTGGCCAGCATGGCTGGTTCGGCCAACACTGCATTCTTGACGGTTCCGGAGGTCTTACCATTGGGAATGGCGTTCGCGTCGGTATGTATTCGCAGATTTGGTCTCATGTGGCGGCCGGCGAACAGATCGAAGGGTGTACCCTGTACGGCGAACGTCCGGTCGTGCTTGAGGATGACGTTTGGCTCGTAGGGTCTTGCATTGTGGCTTCTGGTGTAACGCTCGGGAAAAAACTGGTTGCTTTGATTGCGTCCAACATCACAAAATCTTGGCCTGCGAATAGCGTTTTAGCGGGCTCACCCGCAGCACCTAAGTCCAATCTTTCGTTCTATCGAGAAATTTCGTTAGATGAGAAATGGACGTTGTTGAATGGTTGGTTAAATGAAATTTCGCAAACAAATGGTTTTGATATCCAACGTAATGAGTTTACGACGGTATTGAGTCGCTCGAACGGTACGAACGTTGAGCGCATCGGATTTGCGATCGATCAGAATTTCGCACAAGACTTGTTGAAAAAGATTCCGCAAGCTACGGTTTGTGACATCACAAATAAAACGTATTCGAAACGACTATCGGATATCGAGGCAATTGTGCTAAAGAATCTCGCCGGAAACAAAGCCCGTTTTATCAATCTTTCTGAATAACTTATGATTCCCTTGGTCAAAGTTGCCATGCCGCCGAGAAACGTTTTGATGCCGGCATTGGAAGATATCTTGTATAGCGGGATGATCGCTGAAGGAGAGGCCGTTTATCGTTTTGAAGCGGCCTTCGGCAGTCATTTTGGACTGAAAAACGTTCTGGCGCTCAGTAGTGGCACTGCGGCTTTGCATGCCGCCTTGAAGTTGTCGGGCGTCGGCCCTGACTCGGAGGTCATCAGTACGCCCATGACCGCAGAGCCGACTAATACCTCGCCTTTATACCTAGGGGCTAAGGTTGTGTGGGCTGATGTTGATCCTGCAAGCGGCAATCTGGATCCTCAGTCGGTGCGCGAACGCATCACTCCTAGAACTAAGGCCATCATTTGCGTTCATTATGCAGGCTACCCGGCACGCCTCGCGGAACTGCGAGCCGTGGCGGATGAATACGGTATTGCGCTCATTGAGGATTGCGCGCATGCATTGGGAGCTATATACGACGGAAATACTATCGGTAACGTCGGAGATTTCGCGATCTTTTCCTTCCAGGCCATTAAGCATATGACCACGGTCGATGGCGGCGTGCTTGCCATTAAGGATGAGAAGCATATGATCGCTGCAAAAAAATTTCGTTGGTTCGGCATGCTCAAAGGAGTGCCACGGACCGAAGTCGATATCGACAGCGTCGGTTATAAATATAATATGAATAATGTTAGCGCGACGATCGGTTTGACGCAATTGGACTATGTGGATCGTGTTATTGAACGTCACATCGAAAATGGTCGTTATTATGACAACGAACTAGTCAACGCTCCGGGAGTCGATTTTGCGGTTTGCGATGCATACGGCCAAAGCAGTTATTGGTTATATACATTGTTGACTGACAGTTCGGCCGACTTGGAAAAAGCGCTTGTTGGTGCCGGTATTTCTGCTTCAAAACTGCATCGGCCTAATAATCTGCATAGTATCTTCAAATCGTCCCAAGTAGCCTTGCCGGGCCTGGCGCAGTTCTACAGCCGCTTGTTGCATATTCCGTGCGGCTGGTGGGTCGACGACGCCGTGCGCGAACAGATCGTTTCGATCATCAAGAAAGGTTGAGGCAAGCTGTGAAACAGATCCCACTTTTCGGTGTCGTACGCACCGAGCAGATGGAGGCGGTCATGCTCGACGTTCTGCGGTCAGGGCGGGTCGCAAACGGCGAATATGTCACGAAATTCGAACAGGGGCTGGCTGCCTTGACCGGGCATTCGCATATGGTATCGACTGTCGACATGACAAGCGCAATGCTGCTCGCCCTTCGTCTGGCCGACGTCGGCCCTGGTGACGAAGTATTGACTACGGCATTTGCATGCTTGGCAACTAATTCTGCCATTGCACAATGTGGCGCCATGCCGCGTTGGGTTGACGTCAAACCGTACAGCGTCGAAATTGACATCGAGGACGTTGTGCGTAAGATCGGGCCGGCTACGAAGGCTCTTATTTTATACCATTTGGCAGGTTACCCGGGACCGGCGCGGGAGCTGTCGAAGCTCTGCAAGGAACGCGGTATCGCATTAATCGAAGACTGTGACAACGCTCTTTTCGCCCGACGTGACGATGAGAACGTCGGTCTAGCAGGTGATTTTGCGGTTTACTCGTTTTATCCTAACCGTCAGATCAACTGCACCGAAGGCGGTGCATTAGCCTGTCGACGCCATGAAGATGCGCAACGCGCGCGCCGCTTGCGCCGCTTCGGGATTGATGCTGTTGATTTTCGCACGGATACAGGCGAAATTAACCCAGCTTCCGACGTGTCCGAAATAGGTTGGGCAGTCACCATGAACAACCTTTGTGCGGCAATCGGCACCATGCAACTCGACAGCGTGCAAGCACGTGTCGACAAAGCGCGCGTGAACGCCATTGCGTTGCGCGATCGCCTGTCTCATATCAATGGTGTACAGCATGTCGTGCCGGCATCCAATGCCCTTCCTGCGTACTGGGTTTTCCTGGTATTTGTGGAACACCGTGATGCTCTCCTCAAGGAATTGAAAAAACAGGGTGTGTCTTGTTCATCCTTGCACCAAAGAAATGACATCTATACAGGTTTCGGCGTACCTGAACACGTTGAATTGCCAAACACGTCTTTTTTGCAACAGCGTATTTTGGCATTGCCATGTGGTTGGTGGCTGACGACTGAAGATATCGATCTTATTGGAGATGCATTCGAATCAGCGATCAAAGCGCTCACTAACAATGATTGTTAGTCAATTGGCCGGCCATAAAAAAGCTGCCGGTAACATGTTAGTGTTGTTTTTGGGGAAGTCAGCAGGCTTATTTGTTGGACTGCTTTTTCTACCTATGTATCATCGGTACCTGGGTTCGGCGCAGTTTGGTATCGTAGCAGTTGTCCTGTCCCTGCAGGCACTTCTCACCATGATGGATCTGGGCATGTCGACCATAGTAGGTCGGGAGGCGTCGACGTCTGCGACGGAAAGCACCTATAGATTGGTGTTGTCGGCTGAGGTGGGGCTGACGGGATTTTATGTGTGCTTGGCCGTTGCCAGCCTGGTAGCACAAGAAGTTGGCCTTTTGGGAAGCATTGACGCTAAGGGTGTTTTTGCAAGTGTGATACTGTTCTGGGCCCTGGTGTTGCAGAATCTGTATTTCTCGGTGCTTCTGGCGAAGCGCTCATATACAATCGCAAGTTCAACGCAAATCGTCGGCTCGCTGATCCGTGCATGCGTTTCCGCCTACGTGCTCGCTTTTGTGTCGGCCACGCTTGACTCTTTTCTGTGCACTCAAGCTTTTTTTGCCATTATGCATGCCATGCTGACGCGCTATTACTGTAAAAAGGCATTGGCGCATCCAGGCATGTCGGAACATACCAAACCAGCGCCGAGTGAAGTGGCAAGTCTGATTCGTCATGGACTCGATCTGGTTGTATTTTCGGCGGCGGGTGCCGCTGTGACACAACTCGATAAACCGATTGTCTCGGCATTGGCCTCGGCGAATGATGTGGCGCCATACTTCCTGGCGATGACGGTGTGTATGGTGCCGATTTCGTTATTGGCAAGTCCGATTAGTCAGTTTTTTCAACCTCGCGTATTGGCGGAGGTTATCGGTAATAAACATTCCGAGGCAGCGAAAACAACTCGTCATTTTGTTTACGTAATTTTAACCGCAACTATCGCTCCGGCGATTGTGTTATGGATTTGGCGATTGCCTCTGATTGATTTATGGCTGCGTCATGATCCTATCGCTGCAACGGTTGCGGACTACGTTGCGATTCTTTTACCGGGTTATGTGATCGGTTCGCTCGGATTTGTACCCTATGCGCTGTTGGTCGCGGCCAGGGAATATCGATTTCAAGCATTGTCCTCAGTCGTGCTTACTGCCCTTACCCTCTGCGTAGCCGCCCTGGCAGCCAGCAAAGGAAACATTAAGGCGGTATGTTGGACATATGCTGTTTATCATTCGTTGTCTACGACGGTGTCGTGGATACGTGCAGCGATATCATCGACAGTCGGACCGGCTGCGAAAGTTTCACTGAAAATTGCTGCCAAGGTGCTGGTCGTAATAGCGATCGGCGGTTACGTCGTAAATCAGCTTATGTAATAGTGTTAGAAGGATAATTGAGTATGTTTGACAATAAAGTCCTGATGATTACCGGTGGGACGGGATCGTTCGGCAATACTGTCCTGAACCGTTTCTTGAATACGGACGTGAAGGAAATTATTGTATTCAGCCGCGACGAGAAGAAGCAGGAAGATATGCGGATCGCGCTAAATAATCCAAAAGTCAAGTTTTACATTGGCGATGTGCGTAATTACGATAGCATTAATCGCGCAATGGAGGGTGTCGACTTCGTGTTTCACGCCGCGGCATTGAAGCAAGTGCCATCGTGCGAGTTTTATCCGATGGAAGCCGTGCGCACCAATGTTCTCGGCACCGAGAACGTGATTAATGCCGCGATCGATAACAATGTCAGACGCGTGGTCGTGCTGAGTACCGACAAGGCCGTGTACCCCATTAACGCAATGGGTATTTCGAAAGCAATGGCCGAAAAGGTGATGATCGCCCGTTCCCGCACTATCCGAGAGGGCGGCACCGTGTTGTGTGCGACCCGTTATGGAAATGTCATGGCTTCGCGTGGGTCGGTAATTCCGCTTTTTGTCGAGAAAATCAAGGGAGGCACTCCTTTGACGGTGACCGATCCCAAAATGACGCGCTTCCTGATGTCGTTGGAGGACTCCGTTGATTTGGTGTTGCATGCATTCGAGCACGGTCAGCAGGGAGATCTTTTTGTTCAGAAGGCCCCGGCTTCGACCATCGGTGACCTTGGACATGCTTTGAAGGAACTCTTTGATCGCGACGTGCCGTTCAAGATTATCGGTACGCGCCATGGTGAGAAACTTTACGAATCGCTCGTGTCGCGCGAAGAGATGGCGAAGGCTCATGACATGGGTAAGTATTATCGTATCCCTGCCGATAACCGTGATCTGAACTACGATAAATTTATTCTCGAAGGTCAGCCGGAAGCGAATGATGTTGACGATTACACCTCGCACAACACCGAACAGCTTTCGATTCCCCAGATCCGCGAGCTTCTGATGACGCTGCAGTATATTCGTGACGAATTAAAAGGTTGGACCTGATTCAATACGTTCCGGTTTGTTGCTTTATTAATATCGCCGAAAAATGCATAAAAGCGTAATTCCTATCGTTATTCTACATCGAAACGAGTTCGAAAGTCTGTTTTCGATGCTTGATTCGATTGATGTGACGACAAAAATTCCATATCGGATTTTCGTGGTGGACAACGCGTCGAGTGTCGCCGATCGTGAAACGCAGTTTCAGCGCCTCGCTCATACGCCAAATCTGACGCTTATCAGGTCTCGCAGAAACAATTGGGTTTTGGGCTTCAACGAGGCGTTGCATCATGCGGAATGGCCGAAAGATGCGCCATATTATGTTTTTTCGGACGCCGATATCGTAGTTCCTGCGCAGGTTAAAGGAGCCGAATGCTGGTTGAGTTATCTGGTTCAGCAGATGGAAAATCATGCCTGTATCGGAAAGTTGGGTATATCTTTGCGCACCGACGATATCGACAATCCGGTGTTGAAGGAATCTGTCAGCCGACAAAAGCAGCGTTTCCTGAGGAATCCACGTATTGGCAGCAATATCATCGCTCCGGTCGACACCACGCTCGCGATTTATCGCACGGACTTCTTCCTCGGGCGAGCATTTGGGTTTAATGTCGGACACGCAAGCCTGACGCGTCCACACTATTACACGTGTCGCACGGCCCCCGAGGTGGAGGCCGTGCATCTGGGCTGGTATCAGAAATCGAGTTTACCCATCGATGGCGTCTTGTTGTCCGAAAAGATCCGTTGTTTTGCCAAATTCGGCGGATATATAGAACCTGAGGTACTTCAGCGTTGTCGCAGTGTCGATCGTATTTTCTATAAGATAGTGCGTCCCTTATCTCTTTTGTTTTGGGGTAGCAATGTCATATTTTCGAATCTACGTTATCTAATTTCGAAGTTTCCGAGAAATGTTAACGTATTGCAAGCAGCGTGCAGGTAACGATATGGCTTTAGTTTCAGTTGTTATACCGACAAAGAACCGCGCTCAGTATGCTCGTTGGACTATCAATGCCTGTCTGAAGTTGGGGGACCAGTGCGAGGTCGTAGTCGCGGATAGTGCTGCCGACGACAGCCTGCTCAACACTTTGCGGGAGCATGGCCTATTTGATAAGATCGTCTACGTTCGTACGAGTCCTGATTTTTCCGTCGTCGATAATTTTAACGAAGCGATTCGTCATGCCAGCGGTCAATTTGTAACCTGTGTTGGTGACGACGATATTGTCACCTCTGCCGTCATGGATGTCGCAAATTATGCGCTGTGGGCCGATGTCGAAGCGGTCACGTTCTCATTTCCTTTGACTTATTGGTGGCCCGATTTTGTGCACCGTCGTCGCGGCACCTTCGATTCGGCGACCATCGGGGCGGGCGCGTTTGCCGGTGCCATTAAACAGCTTGATCCGCGGCGCGAACTGAAGCGGGCTGCAGCGAAGCTTGGCACTGGACCGCAAAATATGCCTCGTATTTATGCCGGTCTGATCAGACGCTCTCTGCTGGAAAGGATCGAACAAAAATATGGGACACTGTTTGGTGGTGTCAGCCCTGACGTCTATAGTTCCACCTTGTTGGCGTGTGAATGTCGATCGTTGATTCATGTTGACTACCCGGTGATTGTGCCTGGCCTGTCTGGCGGTAGTACTTCCGGCACAAGTTCCAACGGAACCCATCTCGGAAAGCTGAGAGAAAACAGCCATATTGCTCCATTTCGCAATTTGATCTGGGATGAACGCGTTCCGGAATACTATTCGGTTCCGACGGTTTGGTCGTTCTCTATGTTGAAAGCACTTGAGCGAACCGACAAGGTCGATCTGGCGAATTTTTTCAATCTCTATCTTAAATGTGCACTTTACACACGGGGCTACGGAAAAGACATCAGAGGTCCTTTTAAAGCCTACATTCGCCGACGTAATCTTGGAATGATTGTCGATGTTGCGAAATCGGCTTTAGCAGAAGCGGGCTACGTGTTCGGGGCTGTTTGGCGACGCATCAGCGAGCGCATGTCGGGTTCGCAATTTATCCGCTATGATTCTTTCGAAAACTCCAAAGAGGCTGCCGATCGGATCGAGCAAATCATTGCGGAGCGCCCATTCGCCGGCGCGGAAAGCGTGACTCGTATGTTCCCGGTTGACTCGAACGTCTGATCCATGGAAATCGTATCGGTCGTTCTGTATCCCGTCATCCTGTTGTTGCCTTTTGCACTTTATGTGCTGGCGCCTTGGGCTTGGGAGCGGCACAAGTTCCTTTTCTACGTCTCAGGATATTTACCGGTCGCGATCCTCGCAGCAATGCGCGGTAATGTAGGAACTGATACTGAAAACTACCGTCAGGCGTTCGAGATATTCAGCTTGGCGGATTATAATCCGCTGTCGGTCGATCCGATTTTTGGCGTACTATTCGCGGTTACCAAAGTAATCGGATTTGGTTTTAATGGTTTCGCTTTTATCCATGTCTCGCTTTGTCTGCTACTTTATTCATTTGGCGCGTCCAAAATCGATCGTACGCTCCCTTTGTTTGGATTGCTGCTGCTGCCGATTCTGTTCATCGATGCCACCTTCAATGGCTTGCGTTACGGACTTGCGTTTGCAATTGCGACCGTGGCAATGCACTATTTCGTAAATTCTTCATCAAGATTTCGTGTGGGCTATTTGTTGCCACCTATTTCAGCGCACAGCAGTCTGCTCGTATTGATTTTTCTCGCACCAAGTGTGATTGTTTTCGCGTTGCCTTTCTTGTTGCTGCTTAACGTTCAGGACCTGCTCTACTTTTCGTATTTTGCTGGGAAGTCCGAATCATACTCGGACTTTGCTCGCCCGGGTGTTTTCTCGGGCGTCATGCCATTGTTCCAGTTCATGATGCTGTTATTGATAAGTAGAATCAACCGCATTCCTTTTCGACTCGGCGTCAATTTGAGAACACTTGGCCTACTGGTTTTCGCCGCCGGCCTCGTTACCAGTGCGGTATCGTATGCCGGCTTGCGCGTCCTGCAATTGGGTGTGTTTATCATGACGATTTTTGTGGCGCAAAATTTGACAACGTATAGACAGCGCACTATTACGACGTTGTTGATATTAACCGGATTGCTTAGCGTCGCCAATTTTCTGCGACAGGTTTTTTTCGTCGGACCGGAGGGTGGTGTTGTGTTCTACCCTTACGAGTTTTTTTAAGAAATTTCAACCTTATAAAATTCATCCTGTGGACCGCGCCGCTTATTTAAATAAACAAATCGACGTCGAGCATCATGTCGTTTTCTCGATCGTCAGCCATGGCCAACTCCAGTTGATCAAGAACCTGCTATGCGACCTCCGTAGGCTTAATTTCTTGAATCTCACCATCATTCTTACGATCAATATTCCCGAGGATGAGAGTTGTCTTGCTGAATTCACCGATTTATCTCTTGTTACCATTAGAAATTCTCAGGCCAAGGGTTTTGGTGAAAACCATAATCAAGCTTTCGAACAGGTGAGTTGCGCGTACTTCGTCATCGTCAATCCGGATATTCGGTTGCAAGACTTTTCGATGGATCTTATGTTTGCGCCTTTCGTGAGTCCGACGGTCGGCGCTGTGGCGCCGAAGGTATTGTCGCCGGGTGGCGGCATGGAGGACAGCGTCAGGCATTATCCGACAATCGGCAGGCTACTGAAGCGCGTGGTATTGCGTCGGCGAGAAGCGGACTATGTTATTCCGAATCAACTGCTGCAAGTTGATTGGGCCGCTGGAATGTTTGTCATGTTTCGCAGCAGAGCGTTCGAGGCAGTTGGCGGTTTCGATACCCGCTATTTCATGTATATGGAAGATGCTGACGTGTGCCGACGCCTGAAACTGAACGGTTGGCAAACGATCTTGCAACCTACAACTTCCGTAATCCACGACGCCCAACGTGCAAGCCGGAAGAGCTTGCGACACCTTCGTTGGCACTTGGCTAGTGCGATTCGATTCCTCTGCTTGTCGCCTAAGCAGACTTCGTCCGCTGAACGCCGCGAAAGCGTATCCGTTTGATTGTCGCGGCTCATATATCATGCGCAATTAGGTGCTGACATTTCAGCTTGCGTCGGCCGCTTGACCGATGAATTTTCAATACTTCGATTAAACATTTGATTAAGATATTAAAAAAATCTCTGCAATTCAGCTGGGTTGCCCTGGGCGCCGCGAATTCTTTCGGCGCCACCCCAACTTTGCAGGGACAGTCGGGATATATCAACATGCCAAGCGCTTTTGTCGAGGCTGACGGTACCGTCAGCGTCGGGCTTGGCCATGATAAGCCATACGACAGCTTTTGGGTTACTGCGACGCTTTTGCCGTACCTGCAAATAACGGGCCGCTATGTTGGTATCAGTAACATTGCAGGATTCACAAATGTCGCCGGTGGCTATGGCAGTAATTACGGCCGCTATAAGGATAAGGTCATCGATGGCAAACTGATGCTTTGGCAAGAAGGCCGGTATTTGCCGTCGGTCGCTGTTGGCAAAACCGATATATTTGGAACGGAATTATTTGCGGGCAAGTACGTTGTCGCGACTAAAACGTTCGGCGCCGCGCGCAATGTCGAGGCCACCATCGGGATGGGAAAGAGTCGTCCAACGGGTGCATTCGCGGGCATTCGCTGGGCACCCGTCGCTGTACCTGGATGGGCATTTGTTGGCGAGTACGACGCCACCGATTATAAAAACGACTTTCGAGCAAGTGAGTCAGGCGCCGATAAGCATAAAAAGGGGCCCGCGGTCGCTGTGGAATATCGTTGGGGTTGGTTAGGCGCCCAAATCGCCCGCCAACGCGATCACTTCAGTGCGAACGCCTACCTCAGCATTCCGTTCGACGAACGCGAGTTCATCCCAAAACTGTATGAGCCGGCCCCATTCGATCCCAAGAAGGCGCCGCCACGAGTCGGCATCGACGAGTGGCAACTACATGCCAGCCATGGTGCTGAATTGGTGCAAGCACTCGTCAGGCAGGATTTCAAGAATGTCCGCGTGACGTTCGAAGATAATACGCTCAAGCTGTCGCTGACTAATAGCCGCATCTCGAACATGGGCCGTGCGGTGGGACGTGCCGTCCGCACAGCGCTCGCGTTTGCGCCGCGGGGTACGCGCGCGATCCAGGTGACATACACGAAGCTGGAGCAGTCCATAGTAACTTATGAGTTTATTGACCTTCAGCGGCTTACAGATTACCTCACCGGACTGGTCAATCGCGAGGACTTTCTGCAGACGGTTAATGTGCGCTATGCGCGGCCCAGCGATCAGATCGGCGAGGAACAGCAAGGCTTACTGGCAGCAATTGGAGACGAGGGCAGCCTTCATGTCCAGGTTGGTCAGGATGGCAACACGGTGCAGTTGGCCTCGGAAGATCGCGAGGCCAACCGGTTCAAAGTCATCCCTAAGGTATCGTTCTTCTTCAACGATCCGAGCGGAGCGTTGCGCTACGAATTGTGGGCCGCAGCCAATTATGACCGGCGCCTGGCGCAGGGCCTGTACCTGAACAGTGACCTCAAGCTGGACTTGTTCGAGAACGTCTCGGGAGTCACGCAGCCATCCAACAGTCTGTTGCCGCATGTGCGCACTGACATTGCCGACTATAAGCGGGGTGGCCGCTTCAAGCTTAATCGTCTCATGCTTAACCAGTACATGATGCCAGCCGAGCGTGTCTATGCACGCGTGTCCGGGGGGCTGTACGAGGAAATGTACCGCGGTGTCGGGGGACAAATACTGTACCTGCCCAAGGACAGTCGTTGGGCGGCGGACATGTCCATCGACGCCCTGCAGCAGCGTGGCGTCAAGGGATGGTTCGACAAGCGCGACTACCAGACCGTGACCGGCTTCGCGGCCCTGCATTACAAGCTTCCATACGATGTCACGGCGACGGCGCGCGCAGGCCGCTTCCTTGCAAAGGATAATGGTGTGCGCCTCGAGTTCAAGCGTCGTTTCCCGTCCGGTGTCGAGATCGGTATTTGGTACACCAGGACCAACGGTCGCGATATCACCAATCCGGGCACACCGTCGAATCCGTACAACGACAAGGGCGTGTTCCTGTCGGTGCCGTTGAATGTCATGCTGCCACTTGACTCCCAGGCCTCGGCCGGCATCGCCTTGTCGCCCTGGACACGCGACGTCGGCCAGATGGTCGCCGGCCCGGGTGACCTGTACGATCTGGTCGAGCAGCCGCGCCGCGACATGAACACGTTCGACGGCCTCGGCAATTTCGCCGAACGTCGCGACGAACAGAACCTGCCCGCCGTGAATCCGCCCGTCGAGGCGATGCCGAACCCGTGGCCCCTGTTCCGCATGCGCGTAGAACAGTCCGTCAAGACGACGCCAACACTGCCGCAATGGGGCAATGGGCTCGTCGTTGGCGGCGGTGCGATCCTGGCCGGCGCCTTGCTCGACAAGCCGGTTGACCGCTTCATGAAGAAGCATGCGGGATCAAGCGTCACGCGTGCCTGGAACAATATCGGCAAGGCCGTGCCCGTCGTTTTGGCCGGCAGTGCCGCGAGTGCGGTTGCATTCGGCGATGCGCGCATGCAAAACATTGGTATCATCTCGCTGGAATCGATCGCGGGTGCCGCGGCTTTGTCGATCGCGACCAAGCATGTCGTCGGGCGAGCGCGGCCGAGCGAAGGGCTGGGGCAGTGGAGCAGGACGGCGGACCGTTCGAACGCATCGTTCCCATCCAACCACGCCACCGTGGCGTTCGCGGCGGTGACGCCGTTCGCTCAAGAATACGACGCGCCATGGCTGTACGGCCTGGCTGCCGCGAGTTCGCTGGGCCGTACGGCGGGCCGTCAGCACTGGGTGTCCGACGTCGTCGCCGGCGGCGTGCTCGGCATGGCAGTCGGCGGCTGGTTGTGGCAGGCCCAGCGCACGGATACTCGTTCGAATTTTGCGGTGACGCCGGGTGCGAAATCCGTCGGCGTGGCTTGGTTCGGGACTTATTGATATTTGAAATCGGGATCGTGCGGCACCGCCGGATTCTCGGACCGGCGGACTGGCCCGGTTCGACTGGCCGCCGCGCGTCATCCGTCAACAGGAGAATGAATAGATGATTTTGACGACAGGCGGCGCCGGCTTTATCGGCAGTAATTTCGTGCTGGACTGGTGCGCCCTGGCCGACGAGCCGGTCATCAACCTCGACAAGCTGACCTATGCCGGCAACCTCGAGAACCTGGCGAGCCTGCGCGACAATCCGCGGCATATCTTCGTGCATGGCGACATCGGCGACGTGGACCTCGTGCGCCGTCTGCTGCAGGAACACCAGCCACGCGCCGTCGTGAACTTCGCGGCCGAGAGCCATGTGGACCGCAGCATCCACGGCCCGGGCGAATTCATCGAAACGAATATCGTCGGCACCTTCCACCTGCTCGAAGCCGTGCGCGAATACTGGGGCGCGCTGCCGGACGATCGCAAGGCCGCGTTCCGCTTCCTGCACGTGTCCACCGACGAGGTCTACGGCTCCCTCGGCAAGGATGATCCCGCTTTCCGCGAAACGAACCGTTACGAGCCGAACAGCCCGTATTCCGCCAGCAAGGCGGCCAGCGACCACCTCGTGCGCGCCTATCACCACACGTACGGCTTGCCGGTGCTGACCACCAATTGCTCCAACAACTATGGTCCTTATCACTTCCCGGAAAAGCTGATCCCGCTGTGCATCCACAATGCACTGGCAGGCAAGCCGCTGCCGATCTATGGCGACGGCCAGCAGATCCGCGACTGGCTGTACGTGAAGGACCATTGCTCGGCCATCCGCCGCGTGCTCGAGGCGGGCCAGTTGGGCGAAGTCTACAACGTCGGCGGCTGGAACGAGAAGGCGAACCTCGACGTCGTGCGCACCCTGTGCGCGATCCTCGACGAACTGAGCCCGCGTGCGGACGGCCAGTCGTACGCGACCCAGATCACGTTCGTGACGGACCGTCCCGGCCATGACCGCCGCTATGCGATCGACGCAACCAAGCTCGAGCGCGAATTGGGCTGGAAGCCAGCCGAGACCTTCGAGACGGGCATCCGCAAGACGGTGCAGTGGTATCTCGACAACCAGGAATGGGTCCAGAACGTGACGAGCGGCAGCTACCGCGCCTGGGTCGGCCAACAATACGGAGCCTGAATGAAAATTCTTCTGACAGGCAAGAACGGCCAGCTCGGCTTCGAACTGCAGCGCGCGCTGGCGCCGCTCGGCGAGGTCGTCGCCGTCGGCACGCAGGATTGCAACCTGGCCGACGCCGACGCGCTGCGCGAACTCGTGCGCCGCGTGGCGCCGGACGTCATCGTCAACCCGGCGGCCTACACGGCCGTCGACAAGGCCGAGTCCGACGAGGCGACGGCCCGTGCCGTCAACGCCGTCGCCCCGGCAATCCTCGGCGAGGAGGGCGCGAAGCTCGGCGCGCTCGTGATCCATTATTCGACCGATTATGTGTTCGACGGCACGAAGCAGGGCGCCTACACGGAACGCGACGCACCGGCGCCGCAGAGCGTCTATGGCCGTACCAAGCTCGAAGGCGAGCAGGGTCTGGCGGCCGCCAATCCGCGCCACCTGATCCTGCGCACGAGCTGGGTCGTGGGTGCGCACGGCGGCAATTTTGCCAAGACGATGCTGCGGCTCGCGGGTGAGCGCGAGAAGCTCACCGTCGTCGCGGACCAGTTCGGCGCGCCGACTCCGGCCGCGCTGCTGGCCGACGTCAGCGCCCACCTCGTGCGCGAGCACGCGCGCGCGGGCGGCACCGGCTTCCCCTACGGTACGTACCACGTGGCGGCTGGCGGCGAGACGAGCTGGCACGGCTACGCGCAATTCGTGATCGGCGAGGCGCTGGCGGCCGGCAAGCCGCTGAAGGCGACCGTCGATGCGGTCGCGCCGCTGGCTACCGAGCAGTATCCGACGCCGGCCAAACGGCCCCTCAATTCGCGGCTCGACACGGCCCGCTTCCGCACGACGTTCGGGTTGCGCCTGCCGCCCTGGCAAGACGGTGTGCGTCACGTGCTCCAGCAAATTTTTTAAGAGACAGCCATGGCCAACAATCGCAAAGGCATCATCCTCGCCGGTGGCTCGGGAACCCGGTTGTACCCAGTCACCCAGGCCGTCAGCAAGCAATTGATGCCGGTGTACGACAAGCCGATGATCTACTATCCGCTCAGCACGCTGATGCTGAGCGGCATCCGCGACGTGCTCATCATCAGCACGCCGCAGGACACGCCGCGCTTCGCCGAGCTGCTTGGCGACGGCAGCCGCTGGGGCATGAACATCCAGTATGCCGTGCAGCCCTCGCCGGACGGCCTGGCCCAGGCCTTCATCATCGGCAAGGATTTCGTCGGCAACGATCCGAGTGCGCTCGTCCTCGGCGACAATATCTTCTACGGCCATGACCTGGTCCGGCAACTGCACAGCGCCAACGAGCGCACGGACAGCGCCACCGTATTCGCCTACCACGTGCACGACCCGGAACGCTACGGCGTCGTCGAGTTCGATGCGAATCAACGCGCACTGAGCATCGAGGAAAAGCCGACAGCACCCAAATCGTCGTACGCGGTGACCGGGTTGTACTTCTACGACAACGACGTCTGCAACGTGGCGGCCGACATCAAGCCGTCGGCGCGCGGCGAACTGGAGATCACGGACGTCAACCGCTGCTATCTCGAGCGCGGCAAGCTGAACGTCGAGATCATGGGCCGCGGCTTTGCCTGGCTCGATACCGGCACACACGACAGCCTTCTCGAAGCTGCCAGCTTCATCGCCACGCTGCAAAAACGCCAAGGGCTGCAGGTCGCGTGTCCGGAAGAAATCGCATATCGCCAAGGCTGGATCGATGCCGCCGACCTGCAGAAACTTGCGGCGCCGCTGGCCAAGAATGGCTACGGTAGCTACCTTTTAAACCTGTTGAAATAATCCGAGTGCTATGCCTTTTACCGTTACCCCGACCGCCATTCCCGATGTGCTTGTGCTGGCACCGAAAGTCTTCGGCGATGCGCGCGGCTTCTTTTACGAAAGCTTCAATGCGCGCGATTTTGCGCAAGCCACCGGCGTCGACGCCCAGTTCGTGCAGGACAATCACAGCAAGTCGGCCAAGGGCGTTTTGCGCGGGTTGCATTACCAGATCCAGCATCCGCAGGGCAAGCTCGTGCGGGTGGTGCAGGGTAGCGTGTTCGACGTGGCCGTCGACCTCCGCAAGTCGTCGCCGACCTTCGGGCGGTGGGTGGGGGTTGAGTTGAGCGCGGAAAACTGCCTGCAACTGTGGGTCCCGCCCGGATTCGCACATGGTTTCGTGGTGCTGAGCGAATCGGCCGAGTTCCTTTACAAGACCACGGATTACTGGTATCCGGAGCATGAGCGGAGCTTGTCGTGGAACGATCCGGCCATCGGCATCGAGTGGCCCATCGATGCGCCGCCGCAACTCGCGGCCAAGGACCAGGCCGGCAAGCTTCTCGCACAGGCCGAGGTATTCGACTGATCGCCTGAGCGTATGAACAAAAAAAACGGCCGCTGATGATGCGGCCGTTTTTTTTGCAACTGTCGGCAACGGAACGCGCAAGCGTCCCGATCGCGATCAGTGGTGGGTCGTGGTCGAGTGATCGGTGGTCGAACCGTTGTCCGAAGCGGCGACAGCCACAGCGGCAACTGCCGCGCCGATCGCTACCACGGTGCCGACCGACAGACCGGCGATTGCGGACGTAGCGGCGAAGCCGGTACCTGCAGCGGCGGTGCCCGCGGTGCCTGCGGCGGTGCCGGTGGCGGCGCCAGTGGAGGTGGCGGTACCTGCGGTGCCGCCGGTTTGGCCTGCGGTGGCGCCGGCTTCCTGAGCGAATGCCTGAGCCGACAGCATGCTCAGAATAGCGGTCGTGACGAGGAGTTTCTTCATTTCGTATCCTTTGTTCAATTAACGGGGCACCTGCACAGCGCAATGTTCCTAGCCAATTATATAGCAATTAAACATTGCTCTGATTCATCAGATGCCAACTTAAACCCAGCTCAGCCTAAAATGTGATCTTTTTTCGACATAAGCAATTTGCAATTTTGACAGATAGCGCACGACATTCCTACCAATTTTACCGGTTTTTGTTGCGTGTTCACATATGCATTGCGTCGAGAAAATGCGTCAGGGAAGTGATATGCAGCCTGTTTCCCCTCCTTCTTCTTTCCTAGCCGCGCGGCAACATCTGGAATAATGCCAGCCTGAACAACGTAGCTGTCGTCAGGACGGCGGACACCGGAGCGCAGGAATGGCAGAAGACAGCGACGCAGAACGGACCGAACCAGCGTCAGAGAAACGGCTGAGGCAGGCGCGCGAAGACGGCGACATTCCCCGCTCGCGCGAAGTGGCCACCTTCACCGTGCTGATGACGGCGGGCGCCGGGTTGTGGATGATGGGCGGCGGTATCGTCAACAAGCTGTCGACCGTGCTGGAGCGCGGGCTGTCGCTCGACCGCGAGCAGATCTACAACCCCAACGTCCTCATCGAGCGCATCGCGGCGGACGTCGGCGGCGTGCTGCTGGCCTGCCTGCCGCTGGCGGGCGCCATCATGCTGATGATGCTGGCGTCGCCCATGCTGATCGGCGGCTGGAACTTCAGCGCCAAGGCGTTTACGCCGAATTTCGGCAAGCTCAATCCGATGCGCGGCCTGGGGAATATGGTGTCGACCAATGCCCTCGTCGAGCTGCTGAAGGCCGTCGCCAAGACCCTGCTGGTCGGCGCGGTGGCGTGGTTCGTCGTGCTGAGCCAGAAGGATGCCGTGATCGGCCTCGTCGCCGAACCGTTCGGCACGGCCGCGCCGCACCTGGGCGGCCTGCTCGCCAAGGCGTTCCTGACGATGGTCGGCGCCTTGGGCGCCATCGCCATCCTCGACGGTCCGTACCAGATGTGGCATTACGCCGACAAGCTCAAGATGACGCGCCAGGAAGTCATCCAGGAATCGAAGGAATCGGACGGCAATCCCCAGATCAAGGGCAAGATTCGCCAGTTGCAACGCCAGATGGCGCAGAAACGCATGATGGCCAACGTCCCGACCGCCGACGTCGTCGTCACCAACCCGACCCACTTCGCCGTCGCGCTGAAGTATGGGGAAGGGCAGCGGGGCGCGCCGCGCGTCGTCGCCAAGGGTACCGACGAGGTCGCGGCCAGGATCCGCGAGATCGCCAAGGAAAACAAGGTCGCCATGCTGGAAGCCCCGGCGCTGGCGCGTGCGCTGTACAAGCACACCGATATCGACGACGAGATCCCGGAAGCCCTGTACTCGGCCGTGGCCGAAGTGCTGGCCTATGTCTACCAGTTGCGTGCCTACGGCAAGGGCACTCTCGACCAGTATCCGGACCGTCCGACCAGGCTGCCGGTGCCGCCGGAGATGGACCCGTTCAATCCGGCGTCGCAAAAAGCTGGCAAGCCGCATTGACCGCAATGCCAGCATATTGCATGCATCCGCGTGCGCGCGTGCGCCCACCCCACGAAATGCGCGGCTTTTTCCCGTCTACTTGCTGCATAGTTTCCGTCAGGCATCAGCAATAATGTCGTATCCCGGCCGGCTTGCCGCGCCTACGCATCGACACTGAATGACGGAGCATCAATGAACGGTTTCAAACTGCCGGCCTGGCTGAAGAAGATCGGTTCCCGCGGCAACGCGCTGGCCGCGCCGATCCTGATCATCCTGCTGCTGGCAATGATGATCCTGCCGCTGCCGGCATTCGCGCTCGACCTGTTCTTCAGCTTCAACATCGCGATGTCCGTGATCGTGCTGCTGACCGCGCTGTACACGATCAAGCCGCTCGATTTCATGGCGTTCCCGGCCGTGCTGCTGGTGACGACGATGCTGCGTCTGTCCCTGAACGTGGCGTCGACCCGCGTCGTGCTGACCGAGGGCCATACGGGCGGCGCCGCGGCGGGCAAGGTGATCGAAGCGTTTGGTCACTTCCTGATCGGCGGCAACTACACGGTCGGTCTCGTCGTCTTCATCATTCTCACCATCATCAACTTCACCGTCGTCACCAAGGGCGCGGGCCGTATCGCCGAGGTGGGCGCACGCTTCGCCCTGGACGCGATGCCCGGCAAGCAGATGGCGATCGATGCCGACCTGAACGCCGGCCTGATCGGCGAACAGGACGCCAAGGCCCGCCGTTCCGAAGTGGCGCAGGAAGCCGAGTTCTACGGCGCGATGGACGGTGCGTCGAAATACGTGCGCGGCGACGCGGTGGCCGGCATCCTGGTCACCGTGATCAACGTCGTCGGCGGCCTGATCGTGGGCATGGTCCAGCACGACATGGGGTTTGCCGACGCCATCAAGAATTACACGCTGCTGGCCATCGGTGACGGCCTCGTCGCGCAGATCCCGTCGCTGATCATCTCGATCGCGGCCGGTATGGTCGTCTCGCGCGTGGCCAGCGACAAGGACGTCGGCAGCCAGGTCGTCAGCCAGCTGTTCGCGAAACCAGAAGTGCTGTACATCACCGGCGGCATCCTGGGCGGCATGGGCCTGATCCCGGGCATGCCGAACCTCGTGTTCCTGCTGCTGGGCAGCTCGCTGTTCGGCGGCGCCTATCTGCTCGAAAAGCGTCGTAAAAACATGCCCCCGGAAGAATTGCAGGGCGCGCCCGGCGGTGCGGGACCGGCGGGTACGCCGGGCGGCGCCGCGGCCGCCACCACGCCGGCCGAGCAGGAAGAAGCGAGCTGGCAGGACGTCCTGCCGGTCGATACCCTCGGCCTCGAAGTGGGCTACCGCCTGATTCCGCTCGTCGACAAGGGGCAGAATGGCGAACTGCTGAAGCGCATCAAGGGCATCCGCAAGAAATTCGCGCAGGAAGTCGGTTTCCTGGCGCCGCCCGTGCACATCCGCGACAACCTGGAGCTGAAGCCGTCGGCCTACCGCATCACCCTCAAGGGCGTGGAAGTGGGCAGCGGCGAGGCGATGAATGGCCAATACCTGGCGATCAACCCGGGCATGGCGAGCGGCACGCTGCCGGGCCTCGTGACGACGGATCCCGCATTCGGCCTGCCGGCCATCTGGATCGACGCCAGCCTGAAGGACGATGCGCAGAGCATGGGCTATACCGTCGTCGACGCCGGCACCGTCATCGCCACCCACCTGAACCACCTGATCACGACGCACGCGTCGGAACTGCTGGGCCGGATGGAAGTGCAGGCGTTGCTCGATCACCTGGCCAAGGATGCGCCCAAGCTGGTCGAGGACCTGGTGCCCAAGGTCGTGTCCCTGTCGACCCTGCAGAAAGTGTTGCAGAACCTGCTGCAGGAAGGCGTGCACATCCGCGACATGCGCACGATCATCGAGACGCTGTCCGAGCATGGCGGCGCGACCAACGATCCGAACGACCTGACGTCGCTGGTGCGCGTCGCGCTGGGCCGCGCCATCGTGCAGCAGCTATTCCCGGGCACCAACGAGCTGTCCGTGATGACCCTGGACAATCGTCTCGAACGCCTGCTCGTGCAGGCCCTGAACGCCGGCGGCGACGGCACGGGTATCGAACCCGGCCTGGCCGACACCATCGTCCAGCAGGCCGCCAACGCGGCACAGCAGCAGGAAGCGATGGGGCTGACGCCCGTGCTGCTCGTGCCGGGACCGCTGCGCACCTTGCTGTCGCGCTTCCTGCGCCGGGCGCTGCCGCAGCTCAAGGTGTTGTCGCATTCCGAGATTCCGGAATCGAAAACCATCCGTGTGACGAGCCTCGTTGGTGCGGCCTGATGCCGTCATCGAGCGATGATTTCGGCACCTAGCAGCCGTGGTGGCGCCTATTCATTAATTGTTGAAAAGCAGCCGCGAGACTCAATCGCGCTGGCGTATGTTATAGATAGATTGCCTGTCAGAAAGGCACGAAACGCAGATTTTTGCCCCCACGACATACCTCTGGTTGTTGCGCCGCAACGGACCAACGCACTGTATGTTAAAAGTCAATTTGTAATATTGATTCGTGATAACATCATGCGTTCGAAAAATCAGCGCATTCGCCGTGATCGAACCGTGTTCTGCTCATCATTTCTGGGCGCCGAATCAGTAACACATCTTTATCCATCTGCAAACACGCGCCGGGATCGTACATGCGCGTGAGGGAAACAGGACAATGTCGGAAATTCAGCTCTTTCAGCTCGCGTTGATCGCTTTCGCTGCAAGTCTCTTGGTCAGTGTGCTCATCGTCCTGTCGCAAAAATGGCATGGCGGCCTGTCGCACGACCATGATCTGGATGGTGTGCAAAAAGTGCATACGACTGCAGTTCCTCGCATCGGAGGACTGGGTGTCATCACTGGCATTCTGGTGGGGGGCATAGCATTTCGAAGCTTGTACCAGGCGGGACAAACATCGTCGATCGGCGCGGACATGTTGCTGTTGGTCGTCGCGAGCCTGCCTGCCTTTGTGGCCGGTCTGATCGAGGACTTCACGAAGCGCGTGTCGGTACGGATGCGCTTGACGGCAACCGCGTTGAGCGCGCTGGCCGCCAGCGCATTATTGGGTGCGACCCTGAGTGACCTGGACCTCTGGGGCGTGGATGCGCTGCTTGCCTTCGTGCCGTTCGCGCTCCTCGTGACTGCCGTCGTCGTGGCCGGCGGTTCGAATGCGATCAACATCATCGACGGATTCAACGGCCTGTCCAGCAGCACGATCGTCATCATGGCCGCAGGCCTGGCCGCGGTTGCACTGCGGTGCGGCGACAACCTCGTGGCGAATCTCGGCGTGCTGTGCATCGGCGCCACGCTCGGTTTCATGGCGTTGAACTATCCGCGCGGTAAACTCTTCCTGGGCGACGGCGGTGCTTATTTCCTCGGATTTTGGGTTTCCGAAATGGCGGTGCTGCTGCTGGTACGTAACGCCAGCGTGAATGCCTGGCAAGTGCTGTCCATCTGCGCGTATCCTGTCATCGAAGTGCTTTTCAGCATTTATCGTCGACGCTTCATCCAGAAAGTCAGCCCGGGCGCGCCGGACGCGCTGCACCTGCATACCCTCGTGTATCGCCGGATCGTATTCAGATACGTTGACAAGAATTCCAAGAATCCATGGAAGCGCAATGCCGCGGTAGCATGCATCATCCCTCCCGTCGTCGCCGTTTGCGTGGCGGTGAGCGTGGCGGTCGGGACGTCGATCGCAATGAGCATCCTGACCGTACTGGCCCAGGTTGTGATCTACGTCGCAGTGTATGGACGTCTGGTGCGTGGACGCTGGACCGCTGGCGAGGCAGGCAGGATCGGTTCCAATGTCACCGTGAACGCCAAGTTGCGGTGAAGCGTTTCAGAACCAAGATGAAAAAACGGACCCTCAGCGGGTCCGTTTTTGCATCCACCAGTGCTCGAACCATATCGCGAACTGAAGCAAGAGGCCGGTGGCGAACATGAAGTCGGAAAATATGCCTGTGCGGGCTGCCGCCGCAATCACGCCCGTCACGATGAAAAATGTCCGCAAAGTGGGAAGACTACGATCGAGCGACGTGCTGAAATGCACGAGCAAGGCTTCCATGTTGGCAGCGGAATGACGCTTCGGTAGTCTCAGTTTCATCTGCTGGCCTTTCTATGTCTGACCGTCTCATCGTTTTTTAAATACAGTCTAGCATGAGCTTTGTTGCCGGTCGTTACAATTGAAGAGATTTACAGTTATTTAAATTACCGGCGGCTACATAATTTTGCTTTTTTTACATTGCCTGCACAATTCGCTACATTGTGCATGTCAAAATAGCAACCCGTCGCGCAATTTACGGCCGTTCAGGTGACAGAATGGCAGCGATCGCGGCCTGTGACCAGAATTATTCTTCAGGAATAACGTCCCGCCGTTTTGAGTTTGATCGAATAGGCGGATTTTCCCCCGCCTTTTCCTCCAATCGTTTCCTCCCGGCATCGTCAATAATCCTATCCGTGAATGGGCCATTGTGCCCGCATGACCGGACAGCGAACCACCTTAAGCCACAGCCAGGAAGAGCGGAGAACAACGATGAACGTGAAGAAATTTACAGCGGCGACTTCCCGTGAAGCCCTGCGCAAAGTGCGCGAGGCATTGGGGCCGGACGCGGTCATCCTGTCGAATCGCCCGGTCGATGGCGTGGTCGAGATCCTGGCGCTGGACAACGACGACGTCGCGTCGCTGGCCTCGCCCGCGCCGGAATCGGAGATGGCGGCGCCGCGTCCGAACCTGCACATGCAGGAACCCTCGTTCGATGACCTGGAGCCGGCGCCGGCGCCGCGCCCGGCCGCGCGTCCTGCACGCGCTTTCCAGGAAGCGCCGCAGGCCCGTTCGTTCGCCGACGCCCCCGCAGCCCGTCCGTTCCAGGAAGCCCCGGCCGCACGCCAATCGCTGAATTCGCTGTACGACCTGGACGAGCCGGCCGCGCCCGCCGTGCCGCCGACGTATGCCAACCGCCGCGCCGCGCAACCGGAAGCGCCGGCCTTCGACATGGCCGCGATGACCGCGATGATGTCGGCCGCGATCGCCCAGGCGAAGGAATCCGCCGCCGCCGAAATGAGCGGCATGATGAGCGAAATCCGTGCCATGCGCGGCATGATGGAAACGCAACTGGCCGAACTGTCGTGGGGCAGCACCCAGCAGCGCGAACCGCAGAAAGCCGCCGTGCTGCGCGAGATGCTGGCCGCCGGCTTTTCGGCGAGCCTGTCGCGCTACCTGGTCGACAAGCTGCCAGCCGGTAAGGATGCGGCCGAGTCGCTGCGCTGGATCAAGACTGTCCTGTCGCGCAACATCACGACGATGGCCGACGAGGATGCCATCCTCGACCGCGGCGGCGTGTTCGCGCTGGTCGGCCCGACCGGCGTCGGCAAGACGACGACCACCGCCAAGCTGGCGGCGCGCTGCGTCATGCGCCACGGTCCGGAAAAGCTGGCGCTGATCACGACGGACGCCTATCGTATCGGCGGCCACGAACAACTGCGCATCTACGGCAAGATACTGGGCGTGATGGTGCACTCGGTGAAGGACGAGGCCGACCTGCGCATCGCCCTCAAGGAACTGCGCAACAAGCACACGGTGCTGATCGACACGATCGGCATGTCGCAGCGCGACCAGATGGTGACGGAGCAGGTCGCCATGCTGACGGAGTCTGGCGCCGACGTGAAGCGCCTGCTGTGCCTGAACGCGACGTCGACCAACGAGACCCTCAACGAAGTCGTGCGCGCCTACCAGGGCACCGGCCTGGCCGGCTGCATCATGACCAAGCTGGACGAGGCCGCATCGATCGGCAACGTGCTGGACGTGCTCGTGCGCCAGAAGCTGAACCTGTACTACATCTCCACCGGCCAGCGCGTGCCGGAAGACCTGCACCTGGCCGACCGCGCGATGCTCGTCGACCGCGCCTTCCGCAACAAGCGCGACGCCGCCGCCCAATTGCAAGATGCCGACCTGCCGCTGATGATGGCCGGCCTCGGCAACCTGAACAACGACCGTTCGCTGCGCGAGGTGTACGTTGGCTAGTTTCGACTTCGACCAGGCGGAGGGCCTGCGCCGGATGCTGGCGGGCCCCAAGCCGCGCATCGTGACCTTTCTTTCCGCCACGCCCGAGGATGACAAGGGCGCCATGCTCGTCAACCTGGGCGCTTCGCTGGCCCAGTCCGGCAATGACGTGATGATCGTGGACGCCTGCACGCGCGACTACGGCGTGGCCCAGCGCCTCGGCGTCGACCGCAGCCCCAGCCTGCTGCAGGTGGCGCGCCAGGAATGCGCGCTGAACCAGGTGATCCATCCGGTGCCGCAGGGATTCTCCGTGGTGAAGATGGCGCACGGCGCCGTCCCGGCGCATCCTTCCGCCGTGCGCGCGCATCCTTCCGTCGTTCCCGCGCAGGCGGGAACCCAAGTGTCTTCGAACAGCAGGGTGCGCCAGCAAGATTGGGCCCCCGCCTTCGCGGGGGCGACGGGAAGCGCGGGGACGACGGGGAGCGCGGGGGGAGCGGATGAGATGCGGCGTCTGGCCAAAGCCTTCGACGTGCTGGTCCAGCAATCGTCCGGCAGCATCGTGATCGTCGACGGGGAATTTTCCCAGGATGGCACGTTCTCCGTGCCGATCATGGCCACGTCCGAGATCGTCGTGCAGGTGTCGACGAGCGCCACGTCGATCACGAACGCGTATGCGTTGATCAAGCGGCTGTCGCAGCAGCTCGGCCGCCGTCCGTTCGGTATTCTTGTCACCGGCGCTACCGAAGCCGAGGCGAAGGTGGTATACGATAATATGTCATCTGCGGCAACTCGTTACTTGGCGGTAACGCTGAGCTCCATGGGCTCCGTGCCGGCGGACGAGTACCTGCACCGCGCCGCGCGCCTCGGGCGCGCCGTGGTCGACGCATTCCCGCTGGCCGGCGCTTCGGTGGCTTTCCGCCGCCTGGCCGGGCGCTTCGCGCGCACGGGCATCCAGCAGGGACGGGCCGCTTGAAGCGGCAATGATTAACCAATCACTGGAACCATGTACACGGTCAAAGGGAAAGCGGACAAGAACTCTCTGCTGACGGAGCACATGCCGTTGGTGAAGCGTCTCGCCCACCAGATGAAGGCCAAGCTCCCGCCGTCCGTCGAAGTCGATGACCTGGTACAGGCAGGCATGATGGGCCTGCTCGATGCGATCAACCGCTACGAGGAGAACCACGGCGCGCAGTTCGAGACCTATGCGGTGCTGCGCATCCGCGGCGCCATGCTGGACGAGCTGCGCAGCAGCGACTGGATGCCGCGCTCCACGCGCGCCAATATGCGCAAGGTCGAGCAGGCCATGGCTGCGCTGCAGCAGCAGCTGGGTCGTCCGCCCAGCGAATCCGAAGTGGCGAAGTCGCTCAAGCTGTCGCTGGCCGATTACCAGGACCTGCTGGGCGATTCCGGCGGCCACCAGCTCGTTTACTACGAGGATTTCCATGACGAAGAGGGCAGCGACAGTTTCCTCGACCGCTATGCCGTGGACGACGACGATCCGCTCAAGAGCCTGCTCGACACGGACTTCCGCCAGACCGTCATCGACGCCATCGATGCGCTGCCGCCGCGCGAGAAGATGCTGATGGGCCTGTACTACGAAGAGGAACTCAACCTCAAGGAAATCGGCGCCGTGATGGGCGTGTCGGAATCGCGCGTCTCGCAGCTGCACACCCAGGCCGTGGCGCGCCTGCGTACCTATCTGCGGGAGCGTTCGTGGACCTGACCAGCCTGCTCGGCCTCGCACTGGCGCTGGCCGGGGTCTTCGTTGGACACACGCTCGACGGCGGCAAATTCTCCTCGCTGATCCAGCCGGCCGCGTTCGCGATCGTCGTCGTCGGCACGTTCGGCGCCGTGCTGCTGCAGACCAAGGCGCAGGCGTTCGTGCGCGGCGTGCGCATGCTGCGCTGGGTGTTCATCACGCCGCCCGACCGCCGCCAGGCGCTCGCACGCGAGATCAACCTGTGGAGCCTGTCGGCACGGCGCGACGGGCTGCTGTCGCTCGAACAGTATGTGGCGAAGGCCGATCCGTTCATCCAGAAGGGCTTGCGCCTCGTCGTCGACGGCATCCAGCCGGACAAGCTGCGCAGCCTGCTCGACACGGAAATCAACACCTACGAATTCCGCGAACGGCAAGCCGCGCGCATCTGGGAATCGGCGGCCGGCTATGCGCCGACGGTCGGCATCCTCGGCGCCGTGCTGGGCCTGATCCACGTGATGGAAAACCTGTCCGACCCGTCGCGCCTGGGCGCCGGCATCGCCGTCGCGTTCGTCTCGACCGTGTACGGCGTCGGCCTCGCGAACCTGTTCTTCTACCCGGTCGGCAACAAGATCAAGGGCATCGTCGCCGAGCGCGTGACCCAGTACGAGATCCTCACCGATGTCTTCCACGACATCGCCACCGGCGACTACACGCGCGTGATCGAAGAGCGCGTGGCGTGCCTGCTGGCGCAGCACTGATTCCGCAGCCATGGCGCGCCGCCGACCGTACGAACAGGACACCGAGAACCACGAGCGCTGGCTGATTTCCTACGCCGACTTCATCACCTTGCTGTTCGCGTTCTTCGTCGTCATGTACGCAGTGTCCGTGGTTAATATCGGCAAGTACACGGTGCTGTCGGAAGCGCTGGGCGATGCGTTCGGCGGCCGCGGCGCCGCGAACCGGACGAATACCATGGTCGAGGTCGACGCGCTGCCCCTGTCGAACATCCTCGCCCACAAACGGGCGGAAGAGGCCAAGCGCGACCGTGCGCGCCTCGACCTGCTGGCGAAGAAGCTGGACAGCATCCTGAAACCCCTCGTGAACAGCGGCAAGGTGCGCGTGACGCAGACGGCGCGCGGCGTCACGCTGGAGATCAATGCCAGCGTCCTGTTCGACGAAGGCGACGCCGCGCTGACGCCCCCGGCCCAGGAAACCCTGCGCACCGTCGCCGACCTGCTCAAGGACGATCCGCACGGGATCGAAGTCGAAGGTTTTACCGACAATACGCCGATCGGCAACCCGGCGTTCGCGTCGAACTGGGAATTGTCCGCGGTGCGCGCCACCACCGTCGTGCGCCTGTTCGCGGCGAACGGCGTGGCCGAGGAACGGCTGGCGGCCGTGGGACGCGGCGCCAACCGGCCGATCGCGTCGAACCTCGACCCCATCGGGCGCGCGCGCAACCGGCGCGTGGCCGTCACCATTCTCTCCGGCGCCGGCGCCTGACGCCGCGCCTGCGCGGTACAATCGTTCCCGCCCGACAGCACTGTCGAACGAACGAGGAGACCGGATGAACTTGCATGCAAGCCTGAGCGTCGACGCAAGACATGACAAGGTATGGATCACCTTCAGGGCGGAGAATCGCGGCGAGCGCCGGGTGTGGCTGCCGCGCGCGCTGGATGCCGATGTCCGGCCCGCCGGCCGCCTGTTCGACGTGCGCGCGCATCCGGGCGGTGCGTCCGTCGCCTATGTCGGCGCCACCGCCGCGCGTGCAGCATCCGGCTGGTTCGAACTGCCGCCGCACTCCGCCCACACGCACACCATCGACATCACGGCCGACTACGCCTTCCGTCCGGGCGACCACACGTACGAGCTGCGCTACGCCGGCCTGGCGCTGGCTGACATCCACCAGCCCGACGCCACGACGCCGCTCGTCACGGAGCCGGTGATGTTCCGGCATATCGCGCCCTAATTGCGCCGCACGGTCCGGTAGGGATTGTTTTCGCTGAAGTATTCGTGCGAATCGGCGTTGTCGATGGCCCGGTCCGGATCGCTGCCCGCCAGCGCGGCGGCCGCGGCCTGCCCATATACCCAATCGTCGGTCCCGGCCACGACGGTGAAATGGCTCATCTCGTGCACCAGTGTGCCGCCTTTGGAATCGGTGCCCGTCAGCGGCGCCGTCCAGAAGGCCTTGCAGACGTGGATCGTGTACGGCGCGTTCGGATAGACATAGGCGTACCA
This sequence comes from Massilia luteola, assembly GCF_034420155.1. Lineage (NCBI taxonomy): Bacteria > Pseudomonadati > Pseudomonadota > Betaproteobacteria > Burkholderiales > Oxalobacteraceae > Massilia > Massilia luteola. The sequence continues at coordinate 85,314 of NZ_JAXOFN010000019.1, read as the reverse complement.
CCGCTGGCTGCATGCGCAGTCGACCGTGATTGGCCGGGTGGCGAACGCGTCGCGGATGGCCGCGACGTGGCGGGCGACGGTCGTCGCGCGGGCATTGTCCACCGGGCCGAACCAGCCCGTGTAGCGCACCGCCAGCGCCTGGCCCTGCAGGTAGGCGTCGGCATCCTGCACCATCGCCAGGCCGGCCTGGACGGCGCCGGCGATGCCGTCCTGCTGCGCGTTCGAACAGTGGGCATAGGCGAGGCCGCTGCCGGCAGGAGCAGCCGCAGGAGGCGGTTCCGGCATCCCCCGCGGCAGGCGGCCATCGATCCACACGGCGGCTGACTGCGACGACGTCCCGGCCCGGCCGTGCGGCCGGAACGCGTGGGGCCGGCCGGCCACCTGCAGGCGCTCGGCACGGTAGCGCACGCTGTAGGCGCCCGTGATGTCCATCCGGTACAGCGCGGACAGTTCCACGCGCACGCTGCGCGCGGCGCCCGGCCTGAGCGCGACGAAATCGGCGGCCGTCGGCGCCGGGCGCTTCGCCTGGATGCCCAGGTAGGTGACGGGCAAGCCGTCGCGCGTGACGTCGAACAGTGGCGCCTGCACGCCGGCGAACGGCGTCTGCCAGGTCGGCACGTAGAGCGTCGTGCTCGACGTATTGCGGAGCGTCACCGTCACGACGACGTCGTCGCTGTGCATCAGGCTTTGCCGGACCGGCGTGACGTCGACGACGATGCCGCCCGGCGCCGCCGCCCGGCCGTCCGCCACCAGCAGCAGGGCGGCGAGCATGCCGCCGGTCCAGCGCGCGTTACCGTTCATGTGTGCCTCCAGGGGAAGTGCAAACCTCCGTTGTAGCGCGGCTTCCGGCTGTTGGTATTGCTGCATCGCAATATTTGTCGTTGCGATACCTTCGTGATGACGATCAAGTTGCTACATTGATGCAACATTTCAACGAGCAACGTAAGTATTGCTCGATCAATATTTAATAACTTGTTATCATATATTGATTCCCTGAATATAAAAGTTGCCATCGGGAATCTCCTCCATTCACGCCGCTACGGCATTGCCGGCGGCGCCAATCGCTGCATCACATGAATATCGAGCACGACAGCCACGCTTCCTGCATGAGCGGACTTCGCACGACCGGCGCCGGCGCCGCCATCGCGGCATGAGGCGGCGGGCGCGCAGGATGCCGTCCGCCGTGCGGCTGTCCATCCTCACGGCGCTGCTGGCCGTGTTCATGGCCTGGCTCGCGCTGGGCCATGGCACGTCCCTGCCGTGGGATCCGCGCTGGTACCTGACGGCGCACACGGCAATGGAAGTGTTTTCGGTGGTCGTGGCGATGCTCGTGTTTTCCACGGGCTGGCACGGCATCGGCCGCGACATGCCGATCCGTGTGGCCCTGCTGTCGCCGACCGCGCTGGTGGTCGGCCTGCTCGACTTCGGCCACCTGATGTCGGTGCAGGGCATGCCCGGCGTGGCGGGGCCGGGCAGCGTCGGATGCGGCATCGAATTCTGGCTGCTGGCGCGCACCGTCAGCGCGTGCGCGCTGCTCATCGCCGCGTTTGCCCCGCGCGAGCGGGTCGTCGGCCGCCGCGTGCGCGGCTGGGCGCTGGCGGCAGCGCTGGGCATTGCCGCGCTCGGCTTCTGGGTGGCAGTCGACAATCCGCTGGCGCTGCCGCCGACCTTCGTGCCGGGGCAGGGCCTGACGCGGTTCAAGATCGATGCCGAAGTCGTGCTGATCGCCCTGAATGCCGTCGCCGCGCTGTTCCTGCTGCGGCGCGCGCTGCTCACCCGCTTGCGCACCGACCGCTACCTGGCCGCGACGGCCGCGGTGATGGCGCTGGGCGGCGTCAGCTTCACGCTGTACGCGCGTCCGGACGACGTCATGAACATGGCCGGCCACGTGTACAAGGTGATCGCCTACCTGTGCCTGCACCGCGCGATCTGGGTGGCCGCCGTGCACGCGCCCTACCTGCGCCTGCAGCGTTCGGAACGTTCGCTGGCCGAGAGCGAGGCCAGCTTCCGCAGCCTGATGGAATGCGCGCCGGACGCCATCCTGCTGGTCGGCGCGGAAGGGCGCATCACGATGATGAATGCGCGCGCGGAAAGCCTGTTCGGCGTGGCGCGCGAGGCGGCCGCGGGCCTGCCGCTGGACATGCTGGTGCCGGCGGCCGCCGGCGACGCCGAGGTGGATTGCCGCAGCCGCTCCGGCGCCGCCTTCCCGGCCGAGGTGCGCCGCGCCGGCATGCCGAGCGGCCAGCAGGTGGCCATCGTGCGCGACGTGTCGGAGCGGCGCCGGCTCGAACGGGCCCTGGTCGAACAGCTCACCCACGACGCCCTGACGGGCCTGCCGAACCGCAACCGCATCCTCGAGACGCTGGACGAGGCGATCGCCGGCGCGTGCCTGAACGGCCGCACCCTGGCCGTGCTCGTGTTCGACCTGCACGAATTCCGCAAGATCAACAGTGGCTACGGCTACGGCGGCGGCGACGACGTGCTGCGCGAATGCGTCGTCCGCCTATCGGGCCTGCTGGCGGGCGGCGACATGCTGGCGCGCCAGGGCGGCAACGAATTCATCGTCGTGCAGAAGCAGTCCGGCCAGGAGGCCGCCGCGGCGCTGGCCGGCCGGCTGCTGGACGCCATGCGCGAACCGTTCCCGATCGGCGGGCAGCACGTGTTCCTGGCCGCCAGCGTCGGCATCGCACTGCTGCCGGATGGGAGCTGCGGCGCGCACGAACTGCTGCAGATGGCGCAGGTGGCGATGGCCGCCGCGCGCGCCGACGGTCCGGCGCGCCACTGCTTCCACACGGACGCGATGGCGCAGGCGATCCGCGAGCGGGTCGACCTGGAAGCGCTGCTGCGCCATGCCGTCGAGCGCAACCAGTTCGTGCTGCAATACCAGCCGCGCGTCGACCTGGCCAGCGGCGCCGTGCTCGGCGTGGAGGCCCTCGTGCGCTGGCGCCATCCGGTGCTGGGCCTCGTGCCGCCGGCGCGCTTCATTCCGCTGGCCGAGGAGACGGGCCTGATCGACGACCTCGACATGTGGGTGCTGGACGAAGCCTGCGCGCGCGCGGCCGCGTGGCGCGCGCAAGGGCTGCCGCCGCTGCAGGTGTCCGTCAACCTGTCGGCGCGCCAGTTCCAGCAGGCCGGGCTGGCGCAGCGGGTCCGGGCCGCGCTGGAACGCAGCAACCTGCCGCCGGCCTGCCTGGAGATCGAGATCACGGAAAGCACGGTGATGCGCGACACCGGCGAAGCGACGAGCGTGCTGCGCTCGCTGAAGGCGCTCGGCGTGGCGCTGTCGATCGACGATTTCGGTACCGGCTATTCGTCGCTCAGCTATCTGAAACGCTTCCCGATCGACGTGCTCAAGATCGACCGTTCGTTCGTGAGCGACGTGACGGCCGATCCGAACGACGCCGCGATCGCGCGCGCCATCATCGCGCTGGCGCATACGCTGAACCTGGAGGCGGTGGCGGAGGGTGTCGAGACGGCCGAGCAGGTGGCCTTTTTGCGCGAGAACGGGTGCGACGAAATCCAGGGTTATTATTTCAGTCCGCCCGTGTGGCCGGAGCAGATCGAGGCGATGTTTGCCGAACGGCGAACCCCCGTAGCGACGTAGGGTGGACCGGGGCGCGCACCCGGTTCCGCCGTGTTGGCGTTGCGCGTGGGCACAGGGTGCCCACCCTACGCATGTGTTCGATAGGACGGCGACGCAGTGAACTCAGCCGACCGCGAACCGCCGCGACGGCCCCGTCGACATGGTCTGGCCGCCCGGTCCGTAGACACCGGCCGCATTGCCCGCGGGACCGCGCAATTCGTTCAGTGCCGCCTGGGCCTGGCCCAGCTGGCGGTTGACGAGCATGCCGTTGACGCGGTTGAGTTCCTTCGCCGCGCGGGTCAGGTCCAGCAGGCGGTTCCACTCGGCGCGCTGCTCGTCGTTGCCGCCCACGGCCAGCCAGGGCTCCATCCCGGCTTCGCTCCCGGGAAAGCCGGCGGCGGCGAGGGCCTTGTGGCGTACGCGCGACAGGGTCGCGGCGCGCTGCGCCAGTTGCAGCTTGTTGGGGGTGATGGTAGAGAGGCCATCCGCATCCGCACTGATCAGGAGCTGTTGCTCCGTCTTCATCAGTTCCACGATGGAACCGATCACTTGCTGTTCGTCGCGCAGGGTTGCGCCAGGGGATGCAATGGCCATGGGTTATCTACTGTTTGCGGGAATGCAGCAGATCGCGCACTGTATCCAACAGGCCATCCGCCACTTTCTCCGAATTCACTTGGAAATGGCCATCCGCGATGGCCGCCTTGATGCGTTCAACCTTCTTGCTGTCGAACACTTGATTGGTACCGCCGGCCGCAAGCGCCTGGCCTTGCGAGGACAGGCGTACGGTGTCGGTCGCCGCAGGCGAGACCGTCTTCGCGGCGGCCGCGTCGCTGCTCTTCGCGGTCGTGGCCGTGTTGTTGGCCTGCACGCCTGCATTGTTCTTGAGTGTATCGTTGATTTTCACAGCATCATCCTTCTCAGGTCGGAGCCGAAAGCCCGGGATCTGCCTAAGTAACGGCGCTGTTGCCGAAAACTTTAGGGGACATCAAACAAAGTGCGGGCGCATGCCGCACTTTTCAAAGTCCCATCGACGATCCGTGATGTCAGTGTCTCCCGTGCTGCCTTAAAACGCCACCTCGACCATGCCGCCGGCCCGCGCCGTGCCGCTGACGACCGCGCCGCCCGGCGTGCGCACCTGCACGATCTGGCCGTCGCTGGCGTTGCCGATGGCCTTGCCTTCGGCCGATACTGAAAATCCGTTGCCGTTCGAAACCAGGCGTACGGCCTGGCCCTGCTGCACGACGGGACGGCTGCGCAGCGTGTCCAGGCGCAGCGGCGTGCCGGCCGCCAGCGACACCGTCGGCGTGCGGCCAAGCGCCTGCGCCATGTCCGTGATGATGCCGTTGGGCATGGAGGCGATGTCGCCTTTCACCAACACCAGCTGGCTTTGCTCGATCGGCTGGCCCTGCGCGAGCGGCAGCGCCGCGGCGACATAGTCCGCCTGCACGTTCACCTGCGCCTGCACGAAGAGCGTCCAGTTCGACGGCGCCGTGCAGCGCACGCCCACCGTCGTCTTGCCCCAGGCGCGCGCGCCTGGCTGCAGGAAGGCTTCCGGCGCCGGGCAGGCGGCGAGGGCGGTGCGGGCGTCGATCGCGCCCACCTTCACCGTCACGGTGCCGGGCAGGCCCGCCGTCTGGGTGTGCAAGAATTGCTCGACGACGGTGCGCAGGGCATTGATGTTCTGGCGGCCGGCGGGCGTCGTCTGCGCGGAGGCCAGCGAGGCGGCGCCGACGAGCAGGGCGGTAAGGAGCGTGCGTTTCATGGTTGAGCGGTACGGGTTTTTGCGACGCTGCCATCTTAGGTCCGGCGCGCCGCCGCCGAACCGCCGAATAGCCGGGTTTTGGGTCTCTTTATTGCCCGATTGGAAGAGTCCACCGGTCCGTATGATCCATGCTGTCCACCACCAGATGCCTGGGAAAAACGGAGCCACCATGATCGGCAAACTCGACGATTACCTGCGTTTCAATGAAACCGCGCTCAGCCTGCGCTCGCAGCGCCAGGAATTGCTCGCGTCGAACATCGCCAACGCGGACACGCCGAATTTCAAGGCGCGCGACATCGATTTTTCCAGCGCCCTGCAGGGTGCGCTGGCGCGCGCGGCGAACAACGCGCCGCTGGCGACGACGTCCGGCGCGCATTATCCGAACGGCCAGGCGGCGGCCGACGGCAAGACGCTGGGGGACGGTGCCACGCCCGTGCTGTACCGCACGGTGACGCAGGGCGCCGTCGACGGCAACACGGTCGACATGGACACGGAACGCACCCAGTTCGCCGATAACGCGCTGCGCTACGAAGCCGGCATCACGATGCTCAACCAGCAGATCCGCAACATGCTCGCGGCCATCCAGGGAGGCCAGTAATCATGTCCTTATTTAATGTCTTCAACGTGGCCGGCTCGGCCATGAGCGCCCAGGCCCAGCGCCTGAACACGACGGCCAGCAACCTCGCCAACGCCGACAGCGCGACCAGCGCCACGGGCGAGGCCTACCGCGCCAAGCAGGTCGTGTTCGAGGCCGTCCCGATGGACCAGGGCACCGGCGTCAAGGTGCGCGAAGTGGTCGAGGACGCGTCGCCGCTGAAGCAGGTGTACGACCCCAAGAATCCCCTCGCCGACGACAAGGGCTATGTCTCGATGCCCAACGTGAACGTGGTCGACGAAATGGTCAACATGCTGTCGGCCTCGCGCTCGTACCAGACGAACGTCGAGACCATGAACGCGGCCAAGACCATGCTGCTCAAGACACTGACCCTCGGCCAGTAATCCGGACTATCACCCTCTACTCACACTGACACGCTCCCATGGCGACCGTAACCGACACCACCAGCACACCCATCACCGACCTGATGTCGACGATGAACGCGAAGAAGACGACCAGCACGGACGACGTCTCCGCCGACACCGACAAGTTCATGACCCTGCTGGTGACCCAGCTGCAGAACCAGGACCCGCTGAACCCGATGGACAACGCCCAGATGACGAGCCAGCTCGCGCAGCTGCAGACCGTGACCGGCGTGAACAAGTTGAACACGACCCTGGAATCGCTGAAGTCCAGCTACCAGAGTTCGGAAGCGGTGCAGGCGACGAACCTGATCGGCCGCGGCGTGCTCGTCGACGGCAACAACGTCACCCTGGCGGGCAGCAAGGGCGTTCTCGGCGTGAACCTGGCCAGCGATGCGGACGACGTCAAGATCGTCATCAGCGACGCGAAGGGCAACGAGGTCGAGACGATGGACCTGGGCGCGCAGAAGGCCGGCGTCACGCCGCTCGCGTGGGACGGCGTGCCCGATGCGACCAAGCTGGACAGCAGCGGCAAGCCGATCACGCTGGCCGACGGCAACTATACGTTCAAGGTCGTGGCGTCGCGCGCCGGCGCCGCCCTGACCGACGCCGGCGGCCTGTCGCTCGACAGCGTCGCCAGCGTCACGACCAACAATACCGATGGCGTCAAGGTGAACCTGTCCAGCAAGGGCGCGCTCACGCTGGCCGACATCAGGCAAGTCCTGTAAGCGCCGCTTACACAACGATCGAACGAATAACAGGAGCACAACATGTCCTTCCAACAAGGCCTGAGCGGCTTGAACAGCGCGGCGAAATCGCTGGACGTCATCGGTAACAACATTGCCAACTCGAGCACCGTGGGCTTCAAGGGCTCGACCACGGAATTCGCCGACGTGTATGCGCGCTCGCTGAACGGCGCCGGCGCCACCCAGGCCGGTATCGGCGTGAGCGTGGCGGGCATCGCCCAGCAGTTCACCCAGGGTAATATCGAGACGACGGCCAATCCGCTCGACATCGCCATCAATGGCGGCGGCTTCTTCCGTACCGAGATCGGCGGCGCCGTCCAGTACACCCGCAACGGCCAGTTCTCGCTCGACAAGAACGGCTACGTCGTGACGCCGCAGGGCGCCAACGTGACGGGCTACGGCGTCGCCGCGAACGGCCAGATCCTGGCCAGCACGCCGACCCCGCTGAAGATCAGCACGGCCGACATGAAGCCGGTCGCCACGACCAAGGTCGACACGTCGATCAACCTCGACTCGCGCGAGACCATCCCGACCAACTTCCCGTTCAACGCCAACGACGCGACCACGTACAACAAGCAGGTCCCGGTCAGCGTCTACGACACCCTGGGCAACGAGCACACGATGTCGATGTACTACGTGAAGACCGGCTCGGGCACGTGGGACGTGTACGCCGGCGCCGACGGCACCGAGATCACCAACGTCAACGTGGCCAAGGCCGGCGCCAGCGATCCGACGGCGATGGCCGCGCGCGATGCCTGGACCACCGCCACGAAGGCGTCGCCGCAGGACCCGGCCGCCGTCGCCCAGGCGCTGTCCGACTACGCCGCCGCGGTCTCCGCCGCCGTCGGCAGCGCCGCCGGCACGGCCGGCGCCACCGCGGCCACCGTCACCGCCATCCAGACGGCCGCCACCGATGCGGGCAACACGGTCGGCTATACCCCGGACGAGGTCGACAAGGACGTCGCCGCCGCCGTGTCCGTGCCGTCGACCCCGGTCGGCACGCTCAAGTTCGACTCGAACGGCGCGTTGTCGGCCGCGCTGATGTCGCCGCAGACGCTGCCCCTGGCCGTGTCCTTCCCCGTCTACCCGGCCACCGGCGCCAAGGAAATGCTGTCGATCAAGGTCGGCTTCAACGGCAGCACGCAGTACGGCGCCGACACGAGCGAAAAACTGACCACCCAGGACGGCTACACGGCCGGCCACCTGCAGCGCTTCTCGGCCGCGGCCGACGGCACGCTGCTGGGCCAGTACAGCAACGGCCAGACCAAGCCGCTGGGCCAGATCGTCCTCGCCAACTTCACGAACTCGGGCGGCCTGGAGCCGATCGGCAACAACTCCTGGGTCGAAACCTCGGCCTCGGGCACGCCGCTGCTGGGCACGGCGGGCACGGGCAGCTTCGGCGTGCTGCAGGCGTCCGCGACGGAAAGTTCGAACGTCGACCTGACGGCCGAGCTGGTCAACATGATCACGGCCCAGCGCGTCTACCAGGCCAACGCCCAGACCATCAAGACGCAGGACTCGGTGCTGCAGACGCTGGTGAACCTGCGCTGATGCACGCAAAACTTCGGTTCCCGCCTTCGCGGGAACGACGGCGCATGTTGGCGAGCAAAAGCATGCACGTCGCCCCTGCGCGGGCAGGGGCCCAGGTTCGCGCGCACGCATGCAGAAATTGGGTTCCCGCCTACGCGGGAACGACGGTATGTTGATATTCGTTGTCGGGAAAAAGTAAATGGACCGCCTGATCTACACGGCCGCCACCGGCGCCAAGCACATCCTTGAGCAGCAGGCCACCACGTCGAACAACCTGGCCAACCTCAGCACGACGGGTTTCCGCGCGCAGCTGGATACGTTCCGCGCCGTGCCCGTCGTGAGCGAAGGCTTGCCGACGCGCGCGTTTGTCGTCGACAACACCATCGGCGCGGACTTCACGGCCGGTCCGATGCAGGTGACGGGGCGCGATCTCGACGTGGCCATCAAGGGCCCGGGCTGGATCGCCGTGCAGATGCAGGACGGCACCGAAGCCTATACGCGCAACGGCTCGCTGCAGATCAGCCCGAACGGCATCCTGCAGACGGCCAACGGCCAGACGGTGATGGGCGAGGGCGGTCCGATCGCGATTCCGCCGAACACGACCGTGTCCGTCGGGAAGGACGGCTCCATCTCGTCGCTGACGACGGACACCGTGCCCGCCACGTCCACCGTCGTCGGCCGTCTCAAGCTCGTCAATCCGGACCAGAAACAGCTCGTGCGCGGCGACGACGGCTTCTTCCGCATGCAGGACGGTTCCAGTGCCCAGGCCGACCCGGCCCTGGCGGTGACGAGCGGCACGCTGGAAGGCAGCAACGTCTCGGCCGTCGACTCGATGGTGAACATGATCTCTTTGGCACGTTCTCTCGAGACCCAAATGAGCCTGTTGAAGAACGCGGAGAATAACGCGGCGAAAGCGACGCAGATCCTCGCTTTGACTTGATTTCTCCTGGGACATAATTTCATGGTGGGCGACGGGTTTGCCGTCGTCATAGGAGAACACCATGATCCGCTCGCTGTACATCGCCAAGACCGGCCTCGAAGCCCAGCAGACCAACCTCGACGTCATCACCAACAACCTCGCCAACGTCAGCACGAACGGCTTCAAGAAGTCGCGTGCCGTGTTCGAGGACTTGTTGTATCAAAACGTGCGCCAGCCCGGCGCGCAATCGTCGCAGCAGACCCAGCTGCCGTCGGGCCTGCAGATCGGTACCGGTGTGCGCACCGTCGCCACCGAGCGCATCCACACGCAGGGCAATCCCCAGCAGACCGGCAACTCGAAGGACGTGATGATCAACGGCTCGGGTTTCTTCCAGGTCCTGATGCCGGACGGTACGACGGCCTACACCCGCGACGGCTCGTTCCAGACCGATTCCAACGGCCAGCTCGTCACCTCCAGCGGCTATGTGCTGCAGCCGCCCATCACCGTGCCCAGCAATGCGCTGTCGATGACCGTCGGCCGCGACGGCACCGTCTCCGTGACGACGCCGGGCACCGTCGCGCCCACGCAGATCGGCTCGATCCAGGTGTCGAACTTCGTCAACCCGGCCGGCCTGGAATCGCTCGGCGAGAACCTGTATGCCGAAACGGGCGCCTCCGGCACCGCGCAGGCCACCACCCCGGGCACGAACGGCGCCGGCGTGCTGATGCAGGGCTATGTCGAGACGTCCAACGTGAACGTCGTCGAAGAGATGGTCAACATGATCCAGACGCAGCGCGCGTACGAGATCAACAGCAAGGCCATCACCACGTCCGACCAGATGCTGCAGAAGATTTCCCAGTTATGAAAATGGTGAGTAAAACTTGGATCCCCGCCTGCGCGGGGATGACGATTCTGCTGGCGCTGGCCGGTTGCGCGGCCACGCCGACGTCGATCGTCAAGGGGCCGACCACGGTGCGGCCGATGCTGGCCGATGCCGGCACGCCAACGGAAGGCGCGATCTACAACGCGAACACGTTCCGTCCCATGTTCGAGGACCGGCGCGCGCGCCACATCGGCGACATCCTCACGATCAGCATCGTCGAGAAGACGGCCGCCAACAAGAGCGGCGCCAGCACGGGCAACAAGTCGGGCAGCGTCAACCTCGGCGTGCCGGGTCCGCTGCAGGGCCGCCTGGGCGCCAGCCTCGCCACGAGCAGCGGCACCAAGTACGCCGATGGCGACACGCAGACCGCGTCGAACGCCTTCACGGGCACGATCGGCGTGACGGTGTCGGAAGTCCTGCAGAACGGTAACCTGATCGTCGTCGGCGAAAAACAGATCGCCATGGACAAGGGCGTCGAGTTCATCCGCTTCTCGGGCATGGTGAATCCGGACACGATCCAGCCGGGCAACATCGTGCAGTCGACCCTCGTCGCCGACGCCCGCGTCGAGTACCGCACCAACAGCCAGATCGACCGCGCCGAGATGACCTCGATGATGTCGCGCTTCTTCCAGTCGTTGCTGCCATTTTAAGGACTCGGGGTCAGAGCCCGGTTTACACGGGCGGGCTCTGACCCCGACAAACTATTTCAAGGACTCGGGGTCAGAGCCCGGTTTACACGGATGGGCTCTGACCCCGACAAACTATGAATCTCAAAATCATCGCACTCTGCGCAGCACTGCTCGGTCCCCTGATGGCCACGACCGCCCACGCCGAGCGCCTGAAAGACCTCGCCAGCATCGGCGGCGTCCGCCAGAACCAGTTGTCCGGCTACGGCCTCGTCGTCGGCCTCGACGGCACGGGCGACCAGACCACGCAGACGCCGTTCACCGTGCAGTCGATCATGGCGATGCTGCAGCAGAAGGGCGTCAGCCTGCCGGCCGGCACCCAGCTGCAGCTGAAGAACGTGGCGGCCGTGATGGTGACCACGTCGCTGCCGGCGTTCGCGCAGCCCGGCCAGACGATCGACGTGACCGTCTCGTCGATGGGCAATGCGAAGAGCCTGCGCGGCGGCACGTTGCTGATGACGCCGCTGCAGGGCGCCGACGGCCAGGTGTATGCGATGGCCCAGGGTAACGTGCTCGTCGGCGGCGCCGGTGCGTCGGGCGGCGGTGCGCAGGTGCAGGTGAATCAATTGTCCGTTGGCCGCATCTCGTCCGGCGGCACGGTCGAGCGCGCCGTCGCGTCGAACCTCGGCGCCGACAACCAGGTCAAGCTGGAACTCAACACGACGGATTTCGCCACCGCCAGCCGCGTCGTGGAAGCCGTCAACGACAAGTTCGGCCCGGGCATCGCCACGGCGCTGGACGGCCGCGTGATCCGCGTGCGCGTGCCGTCGTCGAGCGACCAGCGCGTCAGCTTCCTCGGCATCCTTGAAGGCCTGGACGTCAAGCCGGCCGAGGCCGCCGCGAAAATCATCCTCAACGCGCGCACGGGTTCCGTCGTCATGAACCGCGCCGTCACGCTCGATCCCTGCGCGATCGCGCACGGCAACCTGTCCGTCAGCATCGGCACCGACACGCAGGTCAGCCAGCCGCCCGCGGGTTCGCTGGGCAGCACCGTCGTCACGAAGAACCCGCAGGTGGCCGTCAAGAAGGATGCGGGCAAGGTCATCATGCTGAACGCCGGCGCGTCGCTGGCCGAAGTCGTCAAGGCCATGAACGCGATCGGCGCCACGCCGCAAGACCTGCTCGCGATCCTGCAGGCGCTCAAGGCGGCCGGTTCGCTGCGCGCCGAGCTCGAGATCATCTAACCGATTACCAGCGAGGCCACCATGCTCGGTTCCACTTCTGACCTGTCCGGCAAGTTCGCGCTCGACACCAACAGCCTCGGCGACCTCAAGCAGTCGGCGAAAGCCGGTTCGCCGGAGGCGCTCAAGGGCGCGGCCACGCAGTTCGAATCCATGTTCATCGGCATGATGATGAAGAGCATGCGCGACGCCACGCCGCAGGACGGCATGATGGACAGCCAGGAGTCCAAGACCTTCACGGGCATGCTCGACCAGCAGATGAGCCAGAAGCTGGCCAAGCGCGGCATCGGCCTGGCCGACGTGCTCGTGCGGCAATTGACCGCGCAGCAGAAGGGCCAGCAGCTGATGCAGGACATGAACAAGCAGGCGCTGGGCATCGGCGGCGAGCAGCAGGCCGGCAGCGCCGCCAGCAGTGCGGCACTGCGCATGCACGGCGACCTCGACACGATGCCGACCGACGGCGCGGCCGCCACGAGCGCTTCCGGCGTCACCGGCAGCGCGCGCGGCACGGACAACGCGAACAAGCCGGCGCACGTGCGCGCGTTCCAGGAAAAGCTGGCCGACGCCGCCGAGGAAGCGGAACAGACGACGGGCGTGCCGGCCAAGTTCATGCTGGGCCAGGCCGCGCTCGAGACGGGCTGGGGCAAGCGCGTGATCCGCAACAGCGACGGCACGTCGAGCAACAACCTGTTCGGCATCAAGGCCGGCCCGGGCTGGAAGGGCAAGGTCGCGACGGCCGTCACGACGGAATACATCCACGGCAAGCCGCACAGCCGGGTCGAGAAGTTCCGCGCCTACGATTCCTGCGCCGACGCGTTCAAGGACTACGCGAAGTTGTTGAGCAATAACCCGCGCTACGAAAAAGTGCTGGCGCACGGCGGCGACGCGGCCGCGTTCGCGCATGGCCTGCAGCGCGCCGGCTATGCGACCGACCCGCAGTACGCGGTCAAGCTGTCGCGCATCATCAAGCATTCGCTGGCGTGATGGGGTATTGACAGGACAACAAGAATAAAGTTTTGGCGGAACTTGCCGTCAATGACATAGCAGAAAGAAAACCATCATGTCCCTCCTCAGCATCGGCAAAACCGGTTTGTACGCGGCCCAGGCGGCCCTTGCAACGGCCGGCAACAACATCACCAACGCCAACGTCGCGGGCTACAGCCGCGAGGTGGTGGTGCAATCGACGTCGATCTCGATGGGGGGCGCCAACGGCTATATCGGCACGGGTACGCAGGTCGCCCAGGTCAAGCGCTATTCGGACGACTTCCTGAACGCGCAGGTGCGCACGGCCCAGGCGTCGAGCAGCGGACTGGACGCCTACCAGGCCCAGGTCCAGCAGATCGACAACCTGCTGGCCGACACCACGTCCGGCCTGTCGCCGGCGCTGCAGGATTTCTTTTCGTCCGTGCAGAACCTGACCGGCGACGGCGCCGGCGTGTCGTCGCGCGGTTCGTTCATCAGCTCGGCCGACACGCTGGCCGCCCGGTTCCAGAGCATGACCGGCCGCATGGACGAGATCCGCAAGGGCGTCAATACCCAGATCACGGCCAGCGTCACGTCGATCAACACCTACGCCAAGCAGATCGCCCAGCTGAATGACCAGATCGGCAAGCTGACGGATGCCGCCGGCCTGAATCCGCCGAACGACCTGCTGGACAAGCGCGACCAGCTGATCATGGACTTGAACAAGCAGATCAAGGCGACCGTCGTGCCGGGCGATAACAACAGCCTGACCGTCTCGATCGGCAACGGCCAGCCGCTCGTCGTCGGCACGAACTCCTTCCAGCTGGCGGCGACGAATTCGCCGACGGACCAGACCCGCACCACGGTGGGCTATATCACCCAGGGCAAGATCACGCCGATGGCCGAGAGCGCGCTCACGGGCGGCGAGCTGGGCGCCGCGCTGCAGTTCCGCAGCCAGTCGCTGGACCTGGCGCAGAACTCGATGGGCCGCGTCGCGATCGCGCTGGCCACGACGATCAACGACCAGAACCATCTCGGCCTGGACGGCAACGGCAATGCGGGCGGCGACATCTTCACCGTCGCGCCGGCCGAGGTGACGAAGAACGTCAACAACAACCAGACCAGCACCACGGCCATCGCGGCCACGGTCGTCGACGCCACGCAGCTCACGACGAGTGACTACAAGGTCGACTTCGACGGCACCAACTTCAACGTGTACCGCCTGTCGGACAACAAGAAGACGGTGATCTCGCCGTTCCCGCAGGGCCAGCCGCAGGTCATCGACGGGCTCGCGTTCGACGTCTCGGGCGTGGCCGATACCGGCGACAACTTCCTCGTGCGCCCGACCCTGAACGCCGCCGCCAACTTCAAGCTGGCGCTGACGGACGGCGCGCAGATCGCGGCCGCCGCGCCGATCGCCACGAGCGTCCCGCTGACCAACAGCGGCTCGGGCAAGATCAGCGCGGGCGCGGTCGACAAGAACTACCTGGCCGCGCCGCTGGCCGCGCCCGTCTCGATTGGCTTCGACAAGGCCTCGGGCACCCTGACCGGCTTTCCGGCCGACGTCGACGTGACCGTGAACGGCGCGACGACGACCTACCCGGCCGGCACCAACCCGCCGTTCCAGGACGGCGCCAGCTACACGGTCGCGGGGATGAGCTTCACGCTGAACGGCGCCCCGGCCGACGGCGACACCTTCACGATCGCGCCCAACACGGGCCTGGGCGACACGCGCAACGCCAGCCTGATGGGCGACCTGCAGTCGACCAACGTGCTGGACGGCGGCAAGGCGACGTTCCAGTCGGCCTATGCCACGCTGGTCAGCACCGTCGGCAACAAGACGCGCGAAGTGCAGGCCAATGCCGAAGCCGCGGCGGCCCAGCTGACGCAGGCGCAATCGGCCGCCAACAACGTCTCGGGCGTCAACCTGGACGAGGAGGCGGCCAACCTGCTCAAATACCAGCAGGCCTATCAGGCATCGGGCAAGGTGATGCAGATCGCCGACACGATTTTCAATGCTTTGCTGCAGATCGGCAGCTGAAGCGGAGCCACGCCATGACCCTACGTATCAGCACCAACGCGATCTTCCAGGCCGGGACCACGCAGATCAACACGCTGCAGAGCCAGATGGCAAAGACGCAGATGCAGCTGTCGACGAACAAGCGCATGCTGACGGCCGCCGACGATCCGATCGGTTCGGCCAAGGCGCTGGAACTGACCCAGTCGCAATCGATGAACACGCAGTTCGGCACCAACCGCACGAACGCCAGTTCGTCGCTGTCGATGGTCGACAAGACGCTGCAGGACGTCACGGGCCAGCTCACGGACATCCAGTCCCTGATCGTCACCGCCGGCAACGCCGGTTATTCGGACAGCGACCGCGCCGCGCTGGCCACCGAGCTGGAGGGACGCATGGCCGACCTGCTCGGCGCGGCCAACACGACGGACGGCACCGGCACCTATCTGTTTTCCGGCTACAAGACCACCACGCAACCGTTCACGCAGACCCCGACCGGCGCCACCTACCAGGGCGACCAGGGCCAGCGCACGCTGCAGGTGGGATCGGCGCGCAAGATGGCCATCAGCGAAAGCGGCAGCGCCGTCTTCGAAGCCAACGTCACCGGCAACGGCACGTTCGTCACCCAGGCCACGACCGGCAACACCGGCTCGGGCATCATCGCCCCGGGCGCCGTGACCGACACCAGCCAGCTGACGGGCCACGACTATTCGATCGCCTTCGCGGTGACGGGCACGCCGGCCGCGACGACGTACACGGTGACGGACAACACGACGGGCGCCGCGCTGCAGAGCGACCAGCCGTACACGGCGGGCGCCGCGATCGCCTTCGACGGCATCTCGTTCGACATCAAGGGCGCCCCGGCCGACGGCGACTCGTTCGGCGTGCAGCCGAGCCAGAAGCAGTCGGTGTTCACGACGATCACGAACCTGATCCAGACCCTGCGTTCTCCCGCCAGCGGCGACGCGGGCAAGGCCGCGCTGACCAACAACCTGAACACGGCCAGCCTGAACATGAAGAACGCGCTGGACAACGTGCTGACCGTGCAGGCGTCGGTGGGTTCGCGCATGAAGGAAGTGGATTCGCTGGACAGCACGGGCAGCGACCTCGACATCCAGTATCAGACCTCGCTGAGCGGGCTGCAGGACCTGGACATGGTCAAAGCGATTTCGCTGTACACCCAGCAGCAGCAGACGTTGCAGGCGGCCCAGGTGTCGTTCAAGACGATGTCGGGGCTGTCGCTGTTCAACTACATCTCCTGATCGGTGCGGTCGTCGGGTGGGCGGCCTCCGCCTGCGTGGACGTTTGCGTGCCGTCTGCTTTCGCGTGGGCTCGGGGAGCCCACCCTACGAACTGTGCCCACGAGGCGCATGCATTACCGCGGCGGTGCAGGTATCTGCTTCGCGCCCGGCCGCTGCGCGCCGACGCGCGGAATCTTGCGGCCCGCCTCGATCCCCTGGTTGAACAGGTTCTGCAACGGCGTGCCGAGGTACGGCAGCGTCAGGCTGATGACGAGGAATCCGGCGCCCAGGGTGATCGGGAAGCCGATGCCGAACAGGTTCAGTTGCGGCGCCGCGCGCGTCAGGATCGCCAGCGCGATGTTGGTGATGAGCATGGCGGCGATGATCGGCATCGCGAGCTGCAGGCCGGCCGAGAACACGTGGCTGCCCCAGCGCACCATTTCCAGCGGCGCGGACAGCGACATCGGCGTGGCCGAGATCGGCAGCGTGAAAAAGCTTTCCGCCAGCGCCTCGATCAGCACGAGGTGAGCGTTCATGGCGAGGAAGGCCATCGTCGCGACGAGCGCGAGGAACTGGCTGATGGCCGACGAGCGTCCGGCCGAGCTGGGATCGAAGAAGGTCGCGAACGAAAAGCCCATCGACGAGCTGGCGACCTCGCCGGCGAATTCGACGGCGGCGAACACGAGGCGCATCGCAAAGCCCATCGCCGTGCCGATCAGGAGTTCCTGCGCGACGATCAGCAGGCCCGCCCACGACGCCGGATCGACGGCCGGCATGGCCGGCAAGGTGGGGGCGATGATCGCCGCCAGCAGCACGCCGAGCGTCGTCTTGATGAGGATCGGCACGGCCGTGTTGCCGAACACGGGCGCCACCGCGACGAGGCCGAGGATGCGCGTCAGCGGCCATAACAGCCCGCCGATCCACGCATAGAGCTGGGTGGTCGTAAAGGAAATCATGCCGGAGGTTCCGGTACGGTCGGCAGCTCCACCGCACTGCCGGCACCGCGGCGACGCGAACGCTGCCCACGCGTGACGCGCGCATGGCCCGCGCCCGTAGTCGAAGCCAGGCCCAAGCGCGGCGCCATCACCCGATCATCTGCGGAATGCCGCTGAACAGGTTGCGCATGTAATCGGTCATGACCGTGATCATCCACGGCCCGGCCAGCACGAGCGCGATGAAGACGCCGACCAGCTTGGGGATGAAGGACAGGGTCTGCTCGTTGATCTGCGTGGCGGCCTGGAAGATGCTGACGACGAGGCCGATGACGAGCGCCACGAGCAGCAGCGGCGCCGACACCATCAGCGTGACTTCCATGGCCGTGCGGCCCATCGCGAGGACGCTTTCCGGGGTCATGTCGTCTCCTCCTAGTAAAAACTCTGGGACAGGGAGCCCAGCAGCAACTGCCAGCCGTCGACGAGCACGAACAGCATCAGCTTGAACGGCAGCGAGATCACGGCCGGCGACATCATCATCATCCCCATCGACATCAGCACGGACGCGACGACCATGTCGATGATGAGGAACGGGATGAAGATGGCGAAGCCGATCTGGAACGCGGTTTTGAGTTCGCTCGTGATGAAGGCGGGGATCAGCACGCGCAGCGGCACGTCTTCCGGGCCCTGCAGCGCGGGCGTGCGCGAGATCTTGACGAACAGGGCGAGGTCGGCCTGGCGCGTCTGCTTGAGCATGAAGGCCTTGATCGGCGTGGCGGCCTTGTCCATCGCCTCGCCCATCTGGATGCGGTTTTCCTGCAGCGGCACGTACGCTTCCGTGTAGATGCGGTCGAACGTCGGGCCCATCACGAACAGGGTCATGAACAGCGCGAGGCCGACCATCACCTGGTTCGGCGGCGCCGTCTGGGTGCCGAGCGCCTGGCGCAGCAGGGAGAGGACGATGATGATGCGCGTAAAACTCGTCATCATCAGCAGGGCGGCCGGGATGAAGGTCAGCGCCGTCATCAGGAGCAGCGTCTGCACCGGCAGGGAATAGGCGGTGCCGCCGCCCGGGGCCGGGCTCGTCGTGAAAGCGGGGATGGCGGGCGCGGCGACCGCCGCCGCCAGCGGCAGGGCCAGCAGACCCGTCGCCAGCAGGAGTCGTTTAGTGTGTGTCACTTGCGTTTGTCGATCGTCTGTTTGAGCCAGTCGGCGAAGCTGTGCGCCGCGGGGGCATGCGGAGCAAGGGCTGCGTTCGCAGCGCCGCTGTCGCCATTCTGCCCGTCCTGGCGCGGCATCGTCGCCAGCGCATTGATGCGGCCGGGTGAGGCGCCGACCACGATCCATTCATTGCCGACTTCGACCACCATGATGCGTTCGCGGCCGCCGAGGTTCAGCGACCCGACGACCCGCAGGTTGGCGTTGCCGCCGCCGACCTTGGGGCCGTAGCGCTTGAGGAACCAGGCAAGGGCGCCCAGCACGGCCAGCACGAGGATCAGCGCGAACAGCGTCTGCAGCAGGCTGCCGGTGGACGAGCCGGAGGGCATCGTGACGGGAGGGACGGCGACGCCCGACGTAGCGACGCCCGGCGTGGCGACACCCGGCGTAGCGACGCCCGGCGTGACGGGGCGGGGTGCGGCGCCATCGGGCGCGGCCCCGGCCGGCGCGGCCGGGCTGGCGGGTGCGGCCGTGGCTGCGGGTGCGGCTGCGGTATCGGGTTGGACGGCGGGCGGCTGCGGGGCGGCGGCAGCGGACGCGGCGGACGGCACGCCGGTGCCGGCCACGGCCCGTGGATGCATCGTGGCGGACGGCGCGGACGCGGCGCCTGGCTGGGCGGACGGCGCGCCGGCCACGGCCCGCGGATGCGTCGTGGCGGGCGTTGCGGACGCCGCGCCTGGCTCGGCGGCCTGGTGCGTCGGTGCGGCGGCCGACGCCTGCGCGGCCGGCCTCGCGTTGTCCGCCGCGCGCGCGTCCTGTCCGGCCGACGTGGCCGCCGCAGCCGACGAACCGGACGCCTGCCCCGGCTCTGCCGCGCAGGCGGCCAGCGGGAGGGCGAGGGCCAGGATGGTCAGCAGGCGCGCCGTCATTTGTTGAGCTTGCGGATGCGCTCGGACGGGGTGATGATGTCGGTGAGGCGGATACCGAACTTGTCGTTCACGACCACCACCTCGCCCTGGGCGATCAGGCAGCCGTTGACGAGCACGTCCATCGGTTCGCCCGCCAGGCCGTCCAGTTCGACCACCGAACCCTGCGCCAGTTGCAGCAGGTTCTTGATGGCGATCTTCGTGCGGCCCAGTTCCACCGTCAGCTGGACGGGGATGTCGAGGATGAAGTCGATGTCGTTCGGCGTCTCCGGACGCGGGCCCTTGTTCGAGAAATCCTTGAACACGGCGGCCGAGGCCGCCTGCTGCTGGTTGGCCAGCGCAGCAGCTTCCGCGGCGGCCTGTTCGGCGATCGCGGCACCCCAATCGTCGTCGATGCTGCCTTGGTCGTCTTGTGTGTCGGACATGTTGCTCTCCTGTGTTGCCTGGCGCTGCGGTTGATCCGCCGACGCTTCGTATGAGGTGGTTTACTTGTTGAAGGTTTCGCTGTTCGCCAGCAGTTTTTCGACCTTCAGCGAATATTGTCCGTTGTACACGCCATAGCTGCAGTCCATGACGGGCACGCCGTCCACGGTAGCCTGGAGCGTTTCCGGGACCGAGATCGGGATCACGTCGCCGACCTTCATGTTCAGGATTTCGTCGAAATTCGCCTTGCCGTGGCCCAGCACGGCCACCAGTTCCACTTCGGCCACCTGGATCTGCTGCGTCAGCAGGCGGATCCAGCGCTTGTCGACTTCCAGCGCTTCGCCCTGGATGCTCGACGTCAGCGCGTCGCGGATCGGTTCGACCATCGAATAGGGCATGCAGAAGTGGATCTGGCCCGACACCGAACCGAGCTCGATGGTGAAAGTGCACGATACCACGACTTCATTCGGGGTGGCGATGTTCGCGAACTGCGTGTTCATCTCCGAGCGGATGTACTCGAATTCGATCGGGTACACCGGTTCCCACGACTTGGCGTAGGCCTCGAACACGATGTCGAGGATGCGCATGATGATGCGCTGCTCGGTCTGCGTGAAGTCGCGGCCTTCCACGCGCGTGTGGAAGCGGCCGTCGCCGCCGAACAGGTTGTCCACCAGCAGGAACACGAGGCCCGGGTCGAACACCATCAGCGCCGTGCCGCGCAGCGGCTTCATGTGGATCAGGTTCAGGTTCGTCGGCACGACGAGGTTGCGGATGAACTCGCTGTACTTCGACACGCGCACCGACCCCACCGACACCTCGGCGGACCGGCGCAGGAAGTTGAACAGGCCGACCCGCAGATACCTGGCGAAACGCTCGTTGATGATCTCGAGCGTCGGCATGCGGCCGCGGACGATCCGCTCCTGCGTTGCCAGGTTGTACGTGCGGACTCCCGAGGTGTCTTCAGGCGCCGCGACGTCGTCCTGATCGCCGTTGACCCCTTTGAGGAGGGCATCGACTTCTTCCTGTGAGAGAAAATTATCGGCCATGATGCGGCTTTACCGTAATGACTTCTGCTTTACTGGATGATAAAGGAAGTGAACAAAACGTCGGACACTTCTTGTTCGTCGCCATGTTCGACGAACGGTGCGTTGACCGCCGCGAGGATCTCGCCGGCCAACTGCTGCTTGCCTTCCACCGTGCTGATCTCGGACGCCTTCTTGCCCGACAACAGCAGCAGCACGCGGCTGCGCACCTTGGCCATATTGGCCTTGATGAGCTCGACCTGCTCCGGGCTGTCGACCTGCAGGGTGAACGCAACCTGCAGGTACTGGTCGCCGTGCTCCGGCTGCAGATTCACCGTAAAGGGCTCGATGGCGACGTATTCCGGCGGTGCTTCATCCTTTTTCTTTTTCTTGGTGTCCGTATGATCTTTCTTGGCCTGTCCGGCCGCCGCTTCGCTGCTGTTGTGCAGGAAGTACCAGCCGGCGCCTGCGCCGAGCGCCAGCACGAGCACGGCCGCGCCGATCATGATGAACAGCTTGCCTTTGCCGCCGGCCGCCGGTGCCGCCGCATCCGCTTTCGGATCGGCTTTGATTTTTGGATTCGCTTTCAAGGGTATTCGGTCCCGCTGTTGGATCGTGCCGTCATTATGTCATTATCGGGAAAAATTGAGCAGCGGCAACGGTCGAAAAGAAGCAAGAACCTGGGCTATCTCGTTGTTTCTTGACGGATTGTTGGGTGGGCACAGCGTACCCACGCGTGACGTATGCATGATTCGAACGTCCGCGCGGGCACGAATGCCCACCCCACGGCCCTGTCGCCGATGCTGCCGGAATCGTCTACGCGAACGTATCGACCACGCCGCGGTCGCCGATCGGCGCCGTGCGCGTGGCCGGCCGGACGGTGGCTTCGCCCACGACCGTGCCCGCATCGTTGGCGCCGTTGCGGCGGCCATTGCCGCTGCCGTTGCCGCGTCCGAAGCCGCTCGACGCCATCGCCTGCTGCTGTGCCTGGCTGCCGTCCGACATGCCCGCGTTGACGGTGGCATTGCCCAGCGCGATGCCGCTCTCGCCCATCATCTCCTGCAGGCGGGGCAGGGCGTTTTCCAGCGCCTGGCGCACTTCCAGCTGGTTCGACGAGAACGTCACGTCGGCCTGGCCGTTCGAGACGGACAGCACGACCTGCAGCGGACCCAGGTCCGGCGGATTCAGCGTGAGCGACGCGGTCTGGTCTTCGCCGTCCAGCATGTAGACGACTTTCTGGCCGACCTGGTCGTTCCACGCATCCGTGCCCACGTGCGCCGTCAGGTGGTCGCTGGCGGCGGCCGCGGCTTCGGCGGCTTCCAGCGTGGCCGGCTGCAACTGCGCGGCCGCGGCGGCGGTGGCCGTCGGGACCTGTTCCTTTTGGGCGAGCAGGGCGGCGTCGCGCGCCTGCTGCACGGTGAAGTCGGCGGCGTCGAGCTGCGGCTTGGCGTCCGGCTTGACGGTGGCCGCTGCGCCGCGCAGGTCGGCCGTGGCCGCCGCGGCCTTGTCCGCGCCGAGATCGGCGCCGGCGGCGGCCAGGGCCGGGTTCTTGATCGACGTGGCCGAGAACGTCTTGGCGCCGGCCGCGTCCGTGCCGGCCTCTTTCGACACCGACTTCATCGCGGCCTGCAGCGCGGCCAGTTGGCCGGCGTCCGTGCGCTTGCCCTTGCCGGTGAGCGCGTCGAAGGCCTGGGCCGTGGTCGTCTTGGCGGTGTCGACGCCCGGCTTGTGCAGGCTGGCCATCAGCGCGAGCATGGCGCTGGCCGGGTCGCCGGCCTTGGCGCCGTTGTCATCCTTGTCGTCCTTGTCGTCGTCGGACTTGTCGGCGACATCGTCGTTCGCATCGCTGGCCCCGGTCTTGTCCGCCGGCTTGGCGGCCGCCTGCGGCGCGGGGTCGTGTTCCGCGGGCTTGTCGGCCTCGGCCGGCTTGGCCGCGTCCTGCTTCGGGGCCGGCGCAGCGGCCGGGGCGGGTGCCGGGGCCGGCATGAACGCGAGCGCGGCGCTGTTGCGTTCCATTTCGCCGGACAACATGGCGCTGAACTGGCTGCCGTCGCTGCCGCCCGCGCTGCCGTTGCGCTGGTTGACGTTGTTGACGTTGTTGACGCCGCTGGTCGAGTTGAGCTGTTGGGTCATGGAGGTCGTGGTCATGTCGCTTGTCGCTTCGGTTGGTGTGGCGCCGGTCAGCGCTTGTGGCGGGCCGTCCGGGCCGCGTGGTCGTCCATCATCTTCTGGTCGCGCTTGCTTTCCAGCGCAAGGGCTTCAAGAGCCGCGCGCTCGTTCAGGGTCCGATAGGACAGGCGCTTGCGCTCGCTTTCCTGCCATCCCTTCTTTTCCATGTCGGCCTTGACGCGCGCGTGCTTGAGCACTTCGCGCTGGCCGTCGATCGCCTGTTCCAGCTTGCCGAGGAAGGCGACGAAATTCTGGTACGCGAACGGCGTGATGCCCGCCATCTGCGCCGCGTCGAGCTTGTTCGCGTAGTCGTCGCGGTAGCCGTGCAGCATCTGCAGCTTCTGCTCCCCGTCCTCGACGGCCTTCAGCGCGGCGCCCAGGCGCTTTGCGCAGGCGTCGGACTCGCGCTGGGCGAGGTCGATCAGGGTGTCGAGTGCGGATGCATTGGCCATGGTACGTCAAGTATACCGATGGGCCGTCCGGCCAATCAGCCGAACAGCGAGGTCAATTCCCCCAAGCTCTGCAGCATGCCGACGTTGTCGTGGATTTCCTGGCACAGGAAGGCTTCGATGCGCTCGTGCAGGGCGATCGCCTTGTCCAGCACCGGATCGGTGCCCGGCGCATAGGCGCCCACGGTGATCAGGTCGCGCGAGCGCTCGTAGCGCGAATACAGCTGCTTCAGTGTGCGCGCGGCCTGCTGGTGCTCGCGCGACGTGATGCCGTGCATGGCGCGCGAGATCGACTGCTCGATGTCGATCGCCGGATAATGGCCCGCCTCGGCCAGTTTGCGGTTCAGCACGATGTGGCCGTCCAGGATACCGCGCGCCGCGTCGGCGATCGGGTCCTGCTGGTCGTCGCCCTCGGA
The DNA here is from genome assembly GCF_034420155.1 of Massilia luteola. Taxonomy (NCBI): domain Bacteria; kingdom Pseudomonadati; phylum Pseudomonadota; class Betaproteobacteria; order Burkholderiales; family Oxalobacteraceae; genus Massilia; species Massilia luteola. Next base: position 61,291 of record NZ_JAXOFN010000019.1, on the reverse strand, counting down.
CAGCACGGTGTAGAACGCCGTGATCGAGCCGCCGCCGGCCTGGCCGTTGCCCGCGCGCTCCACCAGCACCGGCAGCTTGGCGAACACGGACGGCGGATAGCCCTTGGTCGCCGGCGGTTCGCCGATGGCGAGGGCGATCTCGCGCTGGGCCATCGCGTAGCGCGTGAGCGAATCCATGATCAGGAGGACGTTGCGGCCCTCGTCGCGGAAGTGCTCGGCGATGGCGGTGGCGTAGGCGGCGCCCTGCAGGCGCATCAGCGGCGGCGAGTCGGCCGGCGCGGCCACGACGGCCGAGCGGGCCAGGCCCTCCTCGCCGAGGATCTGTTCGATGAATTCCTTGACCTCGCGGCCCCGTTCGCCGATCAGGCCCACGACGATCACGTCGGCCGTCGTGTAGCGCGCGATCATCCCCAGCAGCACCGACTTGCCGACGCCGGTGCCGGCGAACAGGCCGAGACGCTGGCCGCGGCCGACCGTCAACATCGAGTTGATGGCGCGGACGCCCACGTCCAGCGTTTCCGAGATCGGCGCGCGGTCGAGCGGATTGATGGGGCGCGCGTTCAGCGGGCCCATGTCTTCGGTCACGACGGGACCCTTGCCGTCCAGCGGGCGGCCGGCGCCGTCGACGACGCGGCCCAGCAGGCCCCAGCCGACGGGCAGGTGGCGCGCGCGGTCCATCGGACGGCGGCGCGGATGCGGCACGCTGCCGGGTTTCGGCACGCTCGCTTCCACGGGGAACACGCGCGAACCGGGCACGACGCCTTCGACGTCCGACTGCGGCATCAGGAACAGGCGGTCGCCTTCGAAGCCGACGACTTCGGCCTCGATGCGCGCGCCCGACGCGACCGGGATCATGCACGCGCTGCCGACCGCCAGCTTCAGGCCGACGCACTCCATCACGAGGCCGGCCACGCGGGTGACGCGGCCCGACACCTGCATCGGCTCGACGAAATCGACCACGCTGCCGCAATCCTTCAGGTAGGACTTCCAGCGGCCCGTGTGCGCGTTTGTGGCCATTACTCCAGCCAGTCCAGGTTCTTGCCCAGCGCGTGCGTCAGGCGCTGCCAGCGCGATCCGATCTGGGCGTCGATCTGGTTGCTGGCCGTGTCCACGCGGCAGCCGCCGCGCGCGATGCCGTCGTCCTCGACGATGCGCCAGCCGCTCTTGTCCAGGTCCTGGCCGATGCCGCTCTTGACGATCAGCGCGTCTTCCGGATGCAGCATCAGCAGGGCCGGCTGCTGCAGGTTCGGCAGGTAGTCGATGGCTTCGCGCACGACGGGGAGAATCAGGTCCGGCTTGACCTCGAACGCCGTGCGCACCATGCCGCGCGCCAGGTGCAGCGCGAGTTCCAGCACGTCGTTCGAGATGGTGTCGTCGGCCTGCGTGACGGCGTCGCCGAACGTGGTCGCCAGCTGGCGCAGGTGGTCGAGTTCCTCGGCCGCCTCGGCACGGCCCAGCGCCAGGCCTTCTTCGTAGCCGGCCGCATGGCCTTCGGCCTGGCCCGCGTCGAGGCCCTCGGCATAGCCTTCTTCATGCGCAGAGGCGCGGATCGCCTCGATCTCGTCCACGGTCGGCATCGGCACGGCCGGTTGCGGCGGCGGTTCGTACGCGCGCGCGGCGGCGGCGGCCGCGGCGACCTTCTCCGCTTCGGCGGCGCGCTGCGCCAGGGTGCTGGGCCGCTCGTCGCCGAACGACGTCATTTCCCAGCGTTGATATGCCGACTGAAATTCTTTCGAGATTGCCATCAGACGAACGAGTCCTCACCTTTGCCGCCCAGAACGATCTGGCCTTCGTCGGCGAGGCGCCGGACGATTTGCAGGATCTGTTTCTGCTGGGTTTCCACTTCCGACAGGCGCACGGGACCTTTCGATTCCAGGTCTTCGCGCATCATTTCCGCCGCACGTTGCGACATGTTCTTGAAGATTTTATCGCGCAAGTCCTGCGATGCGCCTTTCAGCGCGATGATCAGCATTTCCGACTGCACTTCGCGCAACAGCAACTGGATGCCGCGGTCGTCGATGTCGATGATGTTGTCGAACACGAACATCTCGTCCATGATCTTCTGCGCCATGTCGTTGTCGTAGTTCTTGATGTTTTCCATGACCGAGCTTTCCTGCTCGCCGCTCATGAAGTTCAGGATCTCGGCCGCCGTGCGCACGCCGCCCAGCGACGACTTCTTGATGTTCTCGTTGCCGGACAGAAGCTTGGTCAGCACGTCGTTCAGTTCGCGTAAAGCGGCAGGCTGCACGCCGTCCAGGGTGGCGATACGCAGCACGACGTCGTTGCGCAGGCGGTCGGTGAAGTGCGCCAGCACCTCGCAGGCCTGGTCGCGTTCGAGGTGGACGAGGATCGTGGCGATGATCTGCGGGTGTTCGTTGCGGATCAGTTCGGCGACAGACGGCGAGTCCATCCACTTCAGGCTTTCGATGCCGGACGCGTCCTTGCCGCCCAGGATGCGGTTCAGCAGCACGGCCGCCTTGTCGTCGCCCAGCGCCTTGGTCAAGACCTGGCGGATGTACTCGTCGGAGTCGAGGCCGACGGTCGACTGCAGGTCGACGCGCTCGCGGAATTCGCCCAGCACCGTCAGGACTTCCTCGTGCTGCACGGCCTTCATCTGCGCCATCGCGGCGCCCAGCTTGAGCACTTCGCGCGGGCCGAGGTACTTCATCACCTCGGCCGCTTCCGATTCGCCCAGGGCCAGCATCAGGATGGCCGCCTTGGTCGTGCTTTCCTTGTCCTTGTCGCTCATTATTCAGTACCCAGCCATTCTTTGATCACGTTGGCCACGATGCGCGGATCGTTCTTGGCCAGGTCTTTCGCCATTTCCAGATTGGTCTTGTAGACCTGGACCTTCTGGTGCTCTTCCGCTTCACGCTGCATGCGCGCTTCCGCTTCGTAATCCGGTTCCGGTTCCGGTTCCGGCTCTTCCGGTTCCGGCTCGGGCGGGAGCGCCACGGCTTCGTCGAACTTCCTGATCGCCGGCTTGAGCAGCGGCCGCACGAAGCGGAACCACAGGAAGGCCAGCACCATGGCGATGAAGGCATACCGCGCGATGTCCTTCGCCAGCGGCAGGTTGGCCGGGTCCTTGTACCACTCCGGCGCCTGCTCGTCCGGCTTGTCGACGCCCTCGAACGGGGCGTTGGTCACGTTCAGCGTGTCGCCGCGCGCCTGGCTGTAGCCCATGGCCTGCTTGACCAGTTCGTTGATCTGCGCGACTTCGGCGCTGGACAGCGGCTTGACGACGACCTTGCCCGTCTTCGGGTCGATGGTGCGGCGGTAGTTCACCACCACGCCCACCGTCAGGCGCTTGATGCCGCCCATCGGCTTCTGTTCGTAGCGCAAGGTCTTGTCGACTTCGTAATTCGTCGTCGAATCCTTGCGGCTCGGGCCGGCGCTTGCTCCATTGTTTGTGGTTTGCGCCTGGGCCGGGGCGCCGTCGATCGGGGCCGTGGCCACGCCCGGCGGCTGGTTCGACAGCGCGCCCGGGATGCCGGACGGGTTGGTGCTGCCCGGCCCGGTCTGCTCGGAGGTCTGCTGGCTGCGGATGGCCTGCGGTTCCGGCGGCGAGTTCGGCTTGTACAGCTCGGCCGCGGTGTCGGTCTGGGAGAAGTCGACGTCGGCCGTCGCCTCGGCGCGCACATTGTTCGGGCCCACGAGTGGGGCGATGATCGACTCGACCTGCTTGACGATGTTCTGCTGCAGCGCTTCGACGTATTTCAACTGGTTCGGGTCGAGCTGCTTGCCGTTCTTGCCGGCGCTGTCCGACAGCAGGGTGCCGTTCTGGTCGACGACGGTCACGTTCGCCGGCGTCAGTTCCGGGATCGACGATGCGACCAGGTGCACGATGGCGCTGACCTGGGCCGGATCGAGCGAGCGGCCCGGCTGCAGGTTCAGCAGCACGGATGCCGTCGGCTTCTGCTGCTCGCGCACGAACACGGACGGTTTCGGCAGCGCCAGGTGCACGCGCGCCGTGCTGACGGCCGCCAGCGACTGGATCGAATTGGCCAGTTCGCCTTCCAGCGAGCGCTGGTAGTTGACCTGTTCGACGAATTGCGACGTGCCCAGCTTCTGGTTCTCGAGCAGCTCGAAGCCGACGTTGCCGGCGCGCGGCAGGCCCTGCGCCGCCAGCTTCAGGCGCAGGTCGTGGATGCGGTCGGCGGGCACGAGAATCGCGCTGCCGCTGTCCGAGAACTTGTACTTGACCCCCATCTGGTCGAGCGCCGCGGTGATCGCGCCGCCGTCCTTGTCGGTGTAGTTGGAGAACAGCACACGGTAGTCCGGCGCCGACGTCCACAGCCACAGGGCGGCGACGACGGCCAGCACGCCGGCGATGACGCCACCGATGACGACGCGTTTGCCGATCGTCGTCTGCCAGAACTTGGGCTGTTGTTCGGCCGGGGGCGCGATGTCGCTGTCGAGGAGTTCTTCCGCTGTCGTTGCCATGGTGGGGTGAGGGATTGGGTTTATGAACGCCATTATGGAGCCGTAGGGCAACACTCAAACCCCGGAATAAGGCCATGTTTACGGCGCTGCTCGAGGGCAATAGTTGTCGCCGCGCTGATATTCTGACAGCCTGAATCGACATGCGCAGGAGAACGGACATGAACATCGGCGGCATCGACAGCAGCCGGATCGAAGCGATGATGGCGCAACTGAAGGCGGCGGCGCAGAAGCCGGCCGCGGCGCCGTCCGCCGCGGACGCGCTGGGCGGCGGCCTCGGCATTGGCGGCCTCGGCAAGACCTCGGGCACGGATGCCGCCGAGTCATCGTCGAAGGTCAGCTTCTCCGATGCCTTGAAGGGGGCGCTGCAAAACGTCAGCGACACCCAGAACCAGGCCGACGACATGGGCAAGCGCTTCGCCGCGGGCGACGATTCCGTCAGCCTGTCCGACACGATGATCGCGATGCAGAAGGCCAACATCAGCTTCCAGTCCACCGTGCAGGTGCGCAACAAACTGGTGTCGGCTTACCACGAGATCATGAACATGCAGGTCTAAAAAATTCGGGGTCAGAGCCCATTTCTGAGCAATTGATCACGCCGCGGCGACTCGACTACGTTATTGCCGAACGGATTTTGCCAAATAAAGGGCTCTGACCCCGAATTTCAGCGCGCCGGTGACCGCCGCGGCGGCCCGGCGACGTCCACGTGTCCCTTCATTACCGGGTGCAAGGTGCAGAGATAGTCGAACGACGGTCCCGCCGGCACCACCCAGCGCCACGTCTTGCCGGGCGCCAGGTCGCCCGAGCTCATCCTGGCCGAGGCCGCGGCCGCCGTCACGTTGTGGACGAACATGTCGCGGTTTTCCCAGACGATCGTGTCCCCGGGCCGGGCCTGCACCACCTGCGGCGAAAACTTCATGCCGTCGATGACGACATGGTGTTCCGCCGCGCCCGCCGCGATCGGCAGCCAGCACAACGCGGCGGCCAGGCGTTGCCTGAATTTCACTTGAATTCGGCCTGGATGTGCTTCGCGTGCTCCAGGTGCGCCACGAAGGCCGGGCGGACCTTGACGAGCAGGGCCTTCAGCTCGGCATTGGACGCGTTGGGGATCAGCGTCTTGTCGAGGGCGTCGAGCACGGTCTGGTGATACGTCACCTCATTGTCGACATAGGCCTTGTCGAAGGCCTTGCCGGACAGGCCCGCGAGACGGGTGCGGGTCGCCGCGCCGCCCGCCGTCAGGCTCTTGCTGGTGTCGTTGTCCTCGGGCGTCACGTGCAGCTTTTGCACCAGCGCCGTGGCCTGCTGGTTCACGCCGGAATGGTCGGCCACCATGCGTTCGGCAAAGGCGCGCACGTCCTTGTTCTTCGTTTTTGTCTCGGCCTGCTTGCCGGCGTCGATGTCGACCGCATTGGCGGCGACGACGATGGCGGCGATCTGGGCATCGTTCGGCCCGGCGGCGTGGGCGGGCGCGGACAGGCCGAGGCCGAGGGCGAACAGCGAAGACAGCAGCAGCGGGGTGGATTTGTTCATGGCAGCATCCTTGATTGGGTTGGAAAAGGTGGAACAACCCATTGGATGCACGTCATTTCCCCCGCGTTCCCGCCATCGGTCAGCTGCCCCATTCCGCGTCCAGCCGGCGCCGCACGGCGTCGACGATCCGGTCGCAGCGCGCGCCGTCGAAGCCGAACGCGTCCTCGATGGCGAAATCGATCTCGCGCGCGAGCGCCTCGCGCAGCATGGCCCGGGCCCGGAAATAACGGCTGCGCACGGTGGCCTCGGGAATGTCCAGCGTGGCCGCCGTTTCCTCGACGGTCAGCTCTTCCACGGCGCGCAGCACGAACACGGTGCGGAAGACGGCGGGCAGCTTGTCGATGCCCGTTTCGATCAGGCGCCGCGTCTGGGTGCGCAGCGCGGCCAGTTCCGGCTGCTCGCGCTCGCCATGGCTGGCGTCGGCGTAGTGCGGTCCGGCGGCATCGTCCGCGCCGAAATCCGCACCCAGTTCGATGACCTCGGCCAGCCGCCCGGTCTTGCGCTGGCGCATCAGGGCGGCGTTGACGACGATCCGCGTCAGCCAGGTGCCGAGCGCGGCCTCGCCGCGGAATGCCGGCAGGGCGCGAAACGCTTGCAGGTAGGCGTCCTGGAGCGCGTCCTCGGCTTCCGCATCGTCGCGCAGGACGCTGCGCGCCACGCGGTACAGCCGGCGGTTGTAGCGCCGCATGAGGAGGGAAAACGCGTCGCGGTCGCCGGCGCGGATGCGGCGCAGCAGCGCGTCGTCGTCGAGGGAAGAGGGGTTCGGTGTGGCGGCCTGCATGGGAGTCCTTCGTGTCGTATGCCTGACGATTGGATGCAGGGCCGCGGCCCCGCGTTCCCACCGTCAGGATACGTCAGGCCGCTCCGTCACGCCAGGCCGGACAGGCGCGCGTTGCGCTCGCGTTCGAGCTTGGTGATGTAGCGTTGCACGGCGGCCAGGTTGGCGCGCGAGATGTCGACGAACTGGCAGCCGAGGCGGCGGCTCGTCTTGTTGTTCAGCAGCGTCATGTCCATCGAATTGCGGACCTGCAGCGAGCAGGTGACGGCGCCGATTTCCGGCAGGTCGATGCGGCAGTTGGCGTAGGTCTCGCCGATGGTCGTGCCGAGCTGCATCTTGTTGTCGTAGATCGCGATGCCGCCGCAACTGATGTCGGCCAGCGGGAACACGGTGGCGTCGCCGCCCAGCTCGGCCGGCAGGGGAATCGTCGCACGCACCGGGCTCGTCACCGGCGTCGGCATGCGGTAGAACTCGCGCCGCTGCAGGCGGATCAGGCTGGCCGGGATGGCGCAGCGCAGCGCGCTGCCCCCTTCGAATTCCACTTCGCTCAGGTTGTCCAGGCCGAACACGATGCGGATCTTGTCCAGCGACGTGTCGCAGCGCACCGTGCCGGCGGCCACGATGCGCTTGTTCTGCTCGGGGCTGACGGAACGGTCGATGATGAGCGCGCCGGCGTCCGGATCGACGTGCAGCAGCGACGTGACGCAGACGTCGGCCTCGCCCTTGATCAGCATCCGGATCAGCTGGTTCTTTTCGGCGATCTGGCGCAGCAGGGCCACGATCTCCCTGGACGACTCGACTTCGTAGTCGTGCCAGGCTTCTAATTCGGCGTCAGTGATTGCTTGCATCTGTGTCAACCGGAGTGCTTTCTTGGGGTGGGAGGAGCGATATCGTGTCCGGTGCCGGCGGTGGTGTCTGGCCGGAAACTTGCGCGGATTCAATATAATAGAGCCAGGCCAATAGTTCGGCAATGGCGCGGTACAGGGCGGGTGGAATTTGGCGGTCGAGATCGACTTCCATCAGCAACGCCACCAGCTCTTTCGACTCGTGCACGAACACGCCGGCCTCTTTCGCGCGGCCGATGATCTGCTCGGCGACGAGTCCCATCCCCTTGGCGACGACTTTCGGCGCCGGGTCGCCGGCGCCATAGGCCAGCGCGACGGCGCTCTGGCGGCGCCACGCGGTCGTACCCGCGTCCTTATCCTTGTCCATCGCCCCGTTCGCCTTTCGGCGCGGCGTCGTGGATCGCCAGCGTGGACAGCGGCGTCCCGGCCGCGTCCAGCGCCTGCGCCAGGCGCGCCCGGTACGCGTCCAGCAGGTGCTTGGTCGCGGCATCCGGCGCGTCGAGGCGGATGTGCAACTGGTCGCCGGACAGCACCACGCGCGCGCCGACCTCGCCCAGCGCGCCGAAGCGCAGGCGCAGGTTGCTCTGCCATGTGGCGGCCCCGTCGCCGGCGCCGCCGTCCTGGCGGCCGGCGGGATCCCGCTCGACGTCCCAGTGCATGTCGCGTCCCGGCCACAGCTGGCCCTGCCAGGCGACGCGCCCCTGTTCGTGCGCGTTCAACTGCAGGTTGATGAACTGGGCCGTATTGGGATCGGTCGGCGGCGCCATGCCGCGCGCCTGCGGCTCCGCCGCCAGGTCGGTGCGGGGGCGGGCGCCTTCGGCCCATTCGGCCACGTGCGATTCGTAGAACAGGCCGCTTTTAGCGAGCCCATCCTGCAACGCTTTGGCGATGGCGTCCGCATCGCCTGACGGCGCGCCCAGCAGCGGCGTGCGGCCGACGGCGGCGCTGGCCTGCGCATCCGCTTTCTGGGCGGCCGCGATGACGTCGCCCAGCGCCTTGCCGGCCGCGCTGATCGAGGCGTTGGCGGTATCGAACCCGCCGCCGGGGAGTTGCGCGAGGCCGCGCGCGCCGGCCAGCAGAGCGGCCGTGCGCGTAAGTGCGGCGGCATCCTTGCCTTCCAGATAAGCGAGCGGGGCGAATTGCAGGCTGGTGCCTTCCGGCGCCGGGCCGGCCTCGGCGAAGGCCGGTGCGCCCTGGCCGGTCTGGAGCTGGAAGGTGGGACGGGGCGTGAGCGCCACGAGGGTCAGGGGCACTTGCGTGCCGACCTCGGCGCCGGCGGGCAGCGGCATGCGCGCCGCCATGTCGTTGATGCGTACGACGAAGCTGCCGTCGGGCAGCTTCGTCATCACGTCGGCGGCCAGGGATTGCCCGACGAGGCCGGCGAGGGCGCGCGTAAAGGCTTGCTGGCGCGGGTCGCCGACCGGCAGGGTGGGGCGGGTGGGCGCGACCGGGGTCAGCGAGACGGTATCGCGCGGCAGCATCGTTCAGGTCGGCGGGACGATCGTCCCGCTCAGATGCCGTAGGCGCGCGCGACGCGGCGTTCGACGGTCTTGTTGCCGATCATGGCCTGCAGCTTCGCCATCCACGGCTGGGTGAGGTCGCGGATCTTGCGGTCGGAGTCGAGCATCTTGCGGATGGCGTTCACCTTGCGCATGCGTTCCTGGCCGGCCAGCGGGCTGTCGCCGTTGGCCTTGAGCTGGCGCACGCAGGCGGCGCACTGGTGCTCGAGCTGGAGCAGGCGATCCCAGTCGCTCGCGGTGGCGGCGGCCAGCATCTGGTCGGTGATGCCGACCATGGCTTCATACAGGGACGCGATTTCGGAATTGGTCATCATGGTCGCGTTCCCCGTTTATGCGCTCACCAGCGTCGCGGCCTTCGGCATGGCCGTGGGCGCCGGGACCGGCTGCTGCTGGACCTTCTCGCCGATTGCGACCCAGGCGCCGCGCAGGTCGGCCAGCAGGCGGTGCACCTCGTCGATGATGGTGACGTCGTTCTTGAGGTTCGCGTGCAGCAGGCGGCGGCTCATGTAGTCGTACAGGGCGTCGAGGTTGACGGCGATCTCGCCGCCGGCGTTCTTGTCGAGCGACGCGCGCAGGCCGTTGTCGATGATCGAGATGGCCTTCGAGATGGCCGATCCCTTGGCGGCGATGTTGCCGGCGGCGATGTTCGTCTTGGCGCTCAGCAGCGCGACGAGGGCGCCGTCGTACAGCATGACGATCAGCGTATGCGGCGAGGCCGAGGCGATGCCGGTTTCGAGGCCCACGTTGGCGTATGCGTTGACGCCGCGTTTCATGGTTCCAAACATCTTGTTTCTCCAATAAATCCAGTTATCGGTTGGCCGCGATGGCGGCCAGTTGCTGGGTCAGGTAACTTTGGGTGCTTTGCATCGACGAAATCATCGTGTCGAGCGAGGTAAATTGGGCGCGGTACATCGCTTCCACCTGGGTCAGGTGCTGGCTGAACCGGTCGCGCTGGTCGGCCACGCTCTTGATGCTGGCGTTCAAGCCGTCGGTCTTGCTGGCCAGCAGGCTGTCCTTGCCGGTAAAGCTCGTGGCCAGGTTCGTGAGCGCATAGGCATAGCCCTGCGAGAACGACACGGTGCCGCGGTCGCCCGCGACGCCGCTCTTGATCGTCAGCTCGATGCCGGCGGCCTTCGAACCATCGGCCGCAGTCAGCACCTGGCCGTTGCCGGTCGCCGCGACGCCGCCGATGGTGCCTTCGACGTCGGTGCCGACGGCCGGCGTGGCACCGCCGAAGAGGTCGCTGACCTGGGTGCCGGTGACGCTGGCGATCGCGATGTTCGACGTCGTCCCGAACTTGCTCGACGAGATCGACAGGTGCCCGGTCGCGTCGAGCGATGTTTCGACGCTGTCGCCGGCCGAGGAAAACGTGCTGTTGCCGTTGATGGCCGCGCGCAGCATCGACGACAGCTGGTCGTTCGTGTACGTGCCGGCCGGGATCTGGATGTTCTGGACCTTGCTGTCGGTGACCGGATCGGTCTGGTTCAGCGTGAAGGTCCAGGTCGTGTTCGATGCGATCGTCGTCGAGCCGGACAGCGCATTGGCGCTCGTCAGCGTGCCCTGCGTCGCCATGTGCGAGACGTTGATGGCGTATTCGCCCGGCTGGGTGGCGGCGCCCGACTTGTTGTACGTGACGCCGCCGTCGCTGGCCGAGCCGGCCGCCGCGAACAGGCCGGCGATGTCGTTGAAGTTGCTGGAGATCGCCGTGTTCAGCTTGGTCGAATCGACCGTCAGGCTGCCGTCCTGCGCGAACGTGATGCCGACCTGGGTCAGGTTCGTCATATTGCTGTCCAGGCCCGCGACCGACGTGCTGAGCGCGCGCCGCAGCTGGGTCTGGACGGCGCGCACGGCCGAGTCGCCCTGCAGCACGCCGCCGGTCTTGGTGGTGGCGTCGTACGCGGTCAGTTTCGCAATCGTCGAGTTCAGGTCGTTGTACGCTTTCACGAAGCCGGTGATCGCGGTCGATACGGTGCTCGTGTCCTGGGCGACCGTCAAGGTCGTGCTGCCCGTCGTGTTCAGGTCCATGCTGACGCCCTGGACGACGTCGTCCACGGTCGTGCTGCTGCTCGTGACGGCGATGCCGTTCATGGTCAGCTTGGTATCCTGCGCGCCACTCGTCTGCGTGAGGCCCTGGGTGCCGTTCGGGTCGTAGCCCAGCAGGCTGGCGATGCCGGCGTTGACCGGGCCGCCGTCGGCGCCGTCGGCGCTGATCTTCATCGACGACTTGGCGCCGGTCTTGTTCGACGTGACGACGAGGTGGTACGGGCTGTCGCTGCCGTCCGACACGATGGTGGCCGTGACGCCGATATTGGCCTTGTTGATGGCGTCGCGGATGCCCTGCAGGGTCTGGTCCTTGGTATCGAGCGTGACGGTGCCGCTGGCCTGGCTGCCGTCCTGCACGAAGCCGGCGCCGATGTAGCTGCCGGCGCTGCCCGCGGTCAGTCCGGCCGCGGCCGGGCTGTTGCCGCCGACGACGATTTGGCTGCCGTCCGCCGAGCTGAGCGTCACGCCGGCCGTCACGGTGGTGTCCGACCCCGTATTGGCGGCGGTGCTCGCCAGGCCGATGCCGCCGGTGACGGTGCCGCTGACCGCTTCCTTGACGTTGATGTTGGAGCCGTCCGCCGCGAAGAACTGCAGGTCGCCGCCCGCGGCCGTGCCGGTCGTGGTGATGTTGGCGGCCGCCAGCGCGTCCTTGACGCCGGTGGTGCCGAGCGCGGTATCGAGCGACGCCGCCGTCACGGTCGTGGTGCCGTCCGACGACGCCAGGCTGACGCCGCCCACCGACAGGGCATAGCTGCCGCCGCTCGCGACGGTCACGTCGCCGAAGCCGCTGAACAAGGTGGCCGACGTGGTCGTCGTGCCGGCCTTGGCGCTGACCCCGGTGTTGTCGGATTCATCATTAATCACCTGCGCCAGGTCGCGCGCGCTGCGCGTCGTGCCGTTGGTGCTGATCGCGGTGCCGTTGATGGTCAGCGAGCCGCTCGCGATGCCGGACGCGGCCGTAGCGGCGCTCAGCGCGTTGCCGGCCGTGCCGAACGTGCCGCCGCTGACATTGCCGAACTGGAACGTCAGCGTGGTCTTGCTGCCGTCGCCGATCTGCGTGCTGGTGCTGGCCTGGCCGCCCGTCATCAGGCTCTGCGACTGGGCCAGCTGGGTCACGTTGATCTTGTACTTGCCCGCCACCGCGCCGGTGCTGGCGCTGGCGCTCATGAGGCCGTCGTTGCTGGACTTGGCGGTGAGCGCGCTGAACGTGCCGGTCGAGTTCAGTGTGGTCAGCGCACCCTGGAAGCTGGTCACGGCCGAACTCACCTGGCCGTACGCTTGCAGCTTGCCCTGGTACACCCCGGTCTTCATGTCGTAGTTGGACAGCGGCTGCGACTCGGCCGCCATCAGCTTGCTGACGAGACCGTTGACGTCGAGGCCGGATCCAATACCAGGTGAGCTGATTCCCACTTGTTTCTCCCGTGAAAGCGATAATGTAAGTCATTATCGACAGAAGCAAACCGTACTTGAGAGTGGGAAATATGCGTTATTTCCGTACCCGGCCATCTGGGCGGGAAAAACGCGGGTGGGGGAGGCGAAACGGGGCATCAAGCGCAGGGCATTGCCCCGCGCTTGACGGAAAAGCAAACATCGGACGGTCAGGCCGTCTGATTGATCAGCAGGCCTTGCATCTTGTCGATCGACTTGTCGAGCGATTTGGCGATCTGCAGCGCTTCCTTGGAAGGAATCTGCCGTACGACTTCCTTCGTGCTCTGGTCGATGACCTTGACGACGATGTCCTTGCTGTCTTCGTCGATCGAAAACTGCAGGCTCTGCGACGAGCCCAGCATCGCCTCGTTCATCTTGTCGACGGCGGCCGACACATCCTCGTGCGACGGCGTGTCCCCGTCGGCGGTCTTGCTCTTGCCGGTCGCGCCCGCCGTAGCCGCAGGTGCCGCCGGCTGGGTCGAGCGTTCGTCCACGCGAGGAGTGGCGGGCGAACCCACTGGTTGAATGTTCATGATGATTCCCTAGCAAAAATTCCCCGGCTGAATTACTCCAGCCGAGGAATCACTTTACACCGCTATCGGGGGCCTATTGCATTACTGATTAGCCACGCAGCAGCGACAGGACACCGTTCGGCAGCGAGTTCGCCTGGGCCAGCATCGACGTACCGGCCTGCTGCAGGATCTGGCCGCGGGTCATGTTCGCGGTTTCCGAAGCGAAGTCGGTGTCGACGATGCGGCTCTTCGATGCCGACAGGTTCTGGTTCGTCGACTGCAGGTTCGAGATCGTCGAATCGAAGCGCGACTGCAGTGCGCCGAGCTGCGAACGCTGGTCGTCGACCTTGGACAGGGCGGCGTCGGCGATCTTGATCGCTTGCTGGGCGCCGTCGAAGGTGCTGACGTCGATGTTGGCGACCGATTTCAGGTCCGACGTGGCGGCAATGGAGAACCCGCTGGCGTCGGAGGTCGAGAAGGCCTGGCTCGAATCCAGCGTGATCGCGCCTTTGGCGACGGTGGCCGTCGCACCGATCGCAACACCGGTGGTGGTCGGGTCGCTCTTGCCGGTAGCGTCATAGGACGACAGCGTGTTGGTCGGCACCGTCGCATCGTTGTCCGTCAGGCTGATGTCATTGCCGTTGGCATTCGACAGTTTCAGGCCCTTGTTGGTGGCATCGTAGGATGCGGTCACGCCGGTCTTCGCGGTCTGCGCGTTGAAGGCGCTGATCGCGGCGGCATAATCGTCTGCGGTGGTGCCGCTGCCGCCGACCTGGAACGCGACGGTGACGGGGGTAGCGCCGGTGCCATTGTTGTCGGAGGTCACTTGCAGGGTGAACGAACCGCCGCTGGTGGCCTGGAACATCGCGTTGGTTTGCGCGCTGGCGGTCACGCCGGTGTCGCCCGATTTGTTGTTGATCGCGGCGGCGGCCGTCTTGGCGCTGCTGCTCGCGTCGATGGTGATGTCGGACGAACCCGACGTACCGTTGATGGTCAGCGTGCCGCCGGTGATCGGGTCGGACGTGCCGACCGAGCCGAGGTTGGTCGAGGTGTTGTTGCCGTAGGTCGAAGTATTGAAGTTCGCGCCGGTCATCGAGATCAGCTGGTTGGCGTTGGCGCCGACCTGGAAGTTCGCGGTGCCCATCGTGCCGTCCAACAGGTTCTGGCCGTTGAACTGGGTGGTGCTGGCGACGCGGTTCAGTTCCGAGGTCAGCTGCGATACTTCGGTCTGCAGTGCCTTGCGGTCGCTGGACGAGTTCGAGGAGTTCGAGGATTGCACTGCCAGTTCGCGGATACGCTGCAGCATGTCGCCCGAGCTCGACAGGGCGCCTTCGGCCGTCTGGGCCATCGACACGCCGTCGTTCGCGTTGCGGACTGCCTGGTCCATGCCCTTGATCTGCGAATTCATGCGGTCGGAGATGGCGAGGCCGGCGGCGTCGTCTTTTGCGCTGTTGATGCGCAGGCCCGACGACAGGCGCTGGATCGAGGTGTTGAGCGAGTTTTGCGAAGCGGACAGGTTACGCTGGGCGTTCAGGGATGCAACGTTGGTATTGATAACGGACGACATGGTGTCTCTCCAGACTGGTCTTACGGGGCGTGGCGACGTGCCACTCGTTTTACTTTGGTCTGTCACGCTGTTCCGTGACATTCAAACCGCTGTTGAAGCTGGTAACGGTGCTCTACGGAAAAAGTTTAGAGGGGTAGAGCGAAAAAAGCCGAAATTTTTGTGTCCTCGGGTGGGGCGGGCTTGTCTTGGCGGCGCTGAATTCGGGAACTTTAGGGCGAAAAAATTTTTATTTTTTTTTGGTGCCGGACAGGTTCAGATAACATCTTGTCATTGCCGGACAATAAAAACGCCGCCGACGCGTGGGCGTGGCGGCGTTCGCGTGGCGCCCGTTACTCGGCCACCACCACCCGGTTCTTGCCGGTCTGCTTGGCCTGGTACATGGCCCGGTCCGCGCGCGACATCAGGCTGGCCTGGTCCTCGTTCGGGTGGCGCAGGGCCACGCCGCACGAGAACGTGATCAGCATCTTTTCGTTTTCATGCAGGAAGAAGTGCTTGGTCAATTCACGCTGCACGCGCACCATCGCCGCCGAGGCCGCCTCGACATTCGTTTCCGGCAACAGGATGAGGAATTCCTCGCCGCCGAAGCGGGCGATCACGTCCATCGAGCGCAACGTCTCGCGGACAATCTTCACGAGGTGGCGCAGGGCGTTGTCGCCGACCAGGTGGCCATAGGTGTCGTTGAGCTTCTTGAAATTGTCCAGGTCGAGCAGGGCCACGCACAGCGGCGTGCCGCGGCGGTCGGCCCGCGCGCTCTCGCGTTCGAACACGTCGTCCAGGCCGCGGCGGTTGAGGCTGCCCGTCAACTGGTCTTCGCGCACCAGCTCGCTCATATGCTGCAGCTTCGCTTCCAGATCCTTGATGCGCGCCTCGGCTTCCTGCACTTCCTGGTGCGCGGCCACCATGCGGTCGCGCGATGCCATCGCCTCGGCCTGCACGAGCTTGGTCTCGCGCAGCACTTCTTCCAGCACCTCGTTGAGTTCCTCGATGTTGCCGGCGTGGCGGATGCGCTCGGAAAAGCCGCCGATCTTTTCGTGGAAGTCGCCGGTCGACGCCGCCACCGAACCGAGCCGGTCGATGAACGTCATCATCATGTTCTTGACGGTCGCCTTGACGTCCGCGATGCCGTGTTTCAGTTGCCCCTGCTTGTAGATGACATCCTTGAGGCTGCGCGTCGCGTCTTCCAGCGCGCGGTGGTCGAGCGGGCCGGCGATGAGGTCCTGCACGGCGGCGATCTGGCCGCGCATCCAGCTGTCGTCGTCCAGCAGTTCGGACACGTTTTCCAGCAACAGCTTGAACAGGCGCAGCAGCAGTTCCTGCTGCTCGGCCGTATCGCCGCTCTTGAGTTCGATCTGGTAGCACAGGTCTTTCAGACGCCCGGCGATTTCCTGCAGCGCATCCTCGCCGTGGGCGGCCTTGACGGCGGCGCCCAGCGATTCCGCCTCACCGGACAGGTGCGGCGTGCCCGCCAGCAGCGACGCGACGGCGAACGTCAGCGTGCGGCTGAGCAGGTCGCGCAGCAGCTTCGCTTCGCCGTTCTCGGCGCCCAGCGCGAGGGCGGGGTGGGTATGGCGGCGCAGGTGTTTCTCGGCCAGTTGCGACAGCGTACGTGCATAGCCGTCCCAGTCGCGCTGCTTGACGGCGCGGTTGAAGCGCACGCCGAACTCGGCCAGTTCGCCCGGCGTGTCGGCCAGCCGGTGCGCAAAGCCGGCCAGTACGTTCTCCGCGCCCGGATCGGATGGCGGAGGCGGCAGGACGTCGACGCCGGCGATCTCGTTATAGATCTCGCGGTAGGCGTCCGGCGTCGGCGCGATGCGCCGCGTGGCGAGCCGGCGGAACGCTTCGCGTGCGATTTCCGCTGGATTCTGGCCGGGATCCCCCGGCGGGCGTTGTGAGCTGGACATTTTGGACGTTGCAATATGGAATTCTTATTGTCACCATGGTATGCCGCTGACAAAAAATCAAACCGTTGAACAAGCGCGCAATTACCACGCAATCTCACGGACTGTAATGACAGCGGCAGGTGGGCGGCTCTCCGCCCACGCGCAACGTTCGCGATGTGTTGGCGTAACGCGTGGGCACGTGCCCACTGGACAGTTTAATCGATCAGCTGATTGCGAATCGCGTAATGCGTGAGTTCTGCACTGGTCTTGAGTTTCATCTTGGCCAGCAGGCGCGAGCGGTACTCGCTGACCGTCTTCACCGACAGCGAGAGTTCGCGCGCGATCTCGCTGACGGTCTTGCCGGAGGCGATCATGGTGAGGGTCTGGTATTCGCGGTCGGACAGCCCTTCGTGCACGGGCGCGTCGTGGTTTTCGCCGAGCTGGGCCGCCAGCACCTGGGCCAGCTGCGCGCTGACGTAGCGCTGGCCGCCCGCCACCTGGCGGATCGCGTTGACGAGCTCGCGCGGCGCGCTCTGCTTCGTCAGGTAGCCGGCGGCGCCCGCCTTGAGCGAGCGGATCGCGTACTGGTCTTCGCGGTGCATGGACAGCATCAGCACGGCCAGGTCCGGCTTCTCGCCCTTGATCTGCTTGAGGACTTCGATGCCGTTGCGGTCGGGCAGGGAGATGTCGAGCAGCAGCACATTGCAGCGCGACTTGCGGAACAGCTTGACGGCATCGAGACCGGTCTCGGCTTCGCCCGCCACGACGATGTCGCGCTGTTCGGCGAGGATCTGCTTCAGGCCTTCACGCACGATGGCGTGGTCGTCTGCAATAAAAACGCGGATGCTGGCTTTTTCTGTCATGCTCGGGTGGATTCGCTGCGTCCGGCCGCGGCGGCGGCCAGGCTGATCTTGACGACGACCATCGTGCCACCTCCGGGCGCCTGCGACAAGGCGAGCGTGCCGCCCAGCGCGTGGGCGCGTTCGCTCATGCCGCGCAGGCCGAACGATTGCGGCTTGAGACGGTCGGCGGGCGTGATGCCGCGGCCATTATCGCAGATGCTGAGCGTCAGGTGCTGGCGCAGGCGGCGCAGGCTCAGCGTCACGCGCGTGGCGCCGGCGTGCTTGGCGATATTCGTCAGCGCCTCCTGGACGATGCGGAACAACGCGACCGCCTGGTCCGGATCGAGGTCGATTTCCTTGTCGGCGCTGCGGAACACGCACGCGATGCCCATCTGCTTTTCGAATTCGCGCGCCTGCCACTCGAGGGCGGCGACGAGCCCCAGGTCGAGCGTGCCGGGACGCAGGTCCAGCGAGATGCGATGCACGGCCTCGATCGTGCGGTCGACGAGGTCGTCCAGGTAGTCGGCCTTGTCGCGCAGGGCGGGATCGTCGGGCAGGCGCGCGGCGAGCATGGCGAGGGCCATCTTGATCGCCGTGAGGTTGCCGCCCAGGTCGTCGTGGATCTCGCGCGCGATGCGGGCCCGCTCCTGTTCCTTGACCTGCTGGATGTGGTCCGTCAGCTCGGCCAGGCGCGCGCGCGAACGCCGGTTTTCTTCCTGCTCCAGCTTGCTCGCGGTGATGTTGGTCATGATGCCGTCCCAGCGCACGCCGCCATCGATCAGCGGCAGCGGCGTCGCGCGCAGGCTGATCCATTTGACGTCGTTCCAGCCGCGGGCGCAGATGCGGCCTTCCCAGTTCCACGCGGCCAGCGTCGCCTTCGACGCCGCCATCGCTTCCCGCCAGCCTGCGCGGTCGTCGGGCAGGATCAGCCGCACGAAGCATGCCGGGTCCTGTTGCAGTTCGGCCGCCGCCACGCCCAGCAGCGCCGTGCAACCCTCGCTCAGGTACGGGTAGGCCATGGTGCCGTCGGCGCGCAGCACGAACTGGTAGACGAGGCCGGGGGCGGGGACGGAAGACTGCGCGGGCGGGGCCGCCTGCGTTTGCGCGGCGCGGGGACTGCGGCTCGAGATGTCTGGACTCATGTTCATATCGTTTGTCGGTTAGCGCCGGCGCGCGCGCCACTGGACCACGAAGCGGCGCAGCACGCGCACGGTGCGGCTGGCATGGCGGCCTTGCGCATCGGCCGGGTGTGGGCGCAGCCGGCGCAGCACGCGCCTGAGGCCGATCCGCAGTCCACGCAGCGCGCGGCCAGTCAGATGGTAGGCGTGGCTCGTGCGCAGGTAATCCAGGCAACGGGCCCTGGCTGCCATGAACCAGCCGTGGCAGCGCGCGAACCATCCAACCGCGAGCAAGGTCGGCAACGTCAGCACGTACAGCCGGGCCACCACGGCCGCGCCGCCGATCTTGGCCAGCACGATGGTCGCGATGCCGGACAGCGCGTGGCCATGGGCAATCGCGACGACGGCCAGCACCTTGACGGGCAGCAGCAGCAGACCCGGCAGCACGAACGCGCACAGCGCACCGTACGGCGGCAGCGTGCGCACGCGGCCCTCCAGCGCCGCCAGCGCGGGCCAGCGCGCGAGGGCGCGCGTCAGGCGCATGCCGGTATCCCAGCACCATTCCTCGACGAGCAGCACCACGGCCGCCAGGTACACCAGTGGCGCGAACATCCGGCTGCGGGGAAGGGCGCGTGTCATGACCCCATGATACGGGAAACCGGCGCGGGACCGGCACGCCGCATGCGCGTGCGTGTTGTCGAAGGCGCTACAATACACGCATGAACAAGGCATTTGTAAAAGAGTCGGACAACGACGACGATGACGACGAAGCCCTGGCGCTGGCCCGGGCGATTCCCGCCGGGTCCAAGAACTACATCACGCCGGCCGGCCACCAGGCCATCAAGGACGAGCTGCTGCAGCTGATCGACGTCGACCGGCCGGAAGTCGTGCGGATCGTGCATTGGGCCGCGTCCAACGGCGACCGCTCGGAAAACGGCGACTACATCTACGGCAAGCGACGCCTGCGCGAGATCGACCGGCGCATCCGCTTTCTCACCAAGCGCCTGGATTCCGCCTTCGTCGTGGACCCGTCGGTCCATCACGGCAACGATCAGGTGTTCTTCGGCGCCACCGTCACCTATGTCAACAAGGCGGGCGAGGAACATGCCGTCACCATCGTTGGCATCGACGAACTCGATCCGCTCAAGGGCAAGATCAGCTGGGTCTCGCCGGTGGCGCGCGCGCTGACCAAGGCGCGCGAAGGCGACACCGTCGCGCTGCACACGCCGCAAGGCAATGACGAACTGGACATCCTGAGCGTCGAGTATCCGGCGCCGGCCGCCGACTGACGGTGCCGCTCGCATGCCATGCGGCGCGACATTGCCGCCGCTGATAAGATGCCCGGTTTCACCCCTTCCATCCCATGACCCGCTTTCCCGATGCCGCGCACGCCGCCACGCACGCCGCCGATCCTCTGGCCGCCCTGCGCGCAGCCACCGCCGGGCGCCACGCGGCGCTCGACAGCGGCCTGCCCATCGGTGCCCCCGACGCCTCGCTGGACGACTACACGGCCCACCTGGCCCTGCTACGCGCCTGGCTCGGTCCGCTGCACGTGTGGCTGGCGGGCTTCGCGGACGGCCCGGCTTTCGACGACGACGCGCGGCTCGGCCTGATCGAGACCGACCTGGCCGAAGGGGGCGTACCGGTGCATGCTGAAAAGTACCTGGTCGCGGATGCATGGCCGGCAGCGGCCAGCCCCGCCTACCGCTGGGGCGTGCGCTACGTGATCGAAGGCTCGCAACTGGGCGGCGCCGTGCTGTACGAACGCCTGCGCGCACGCCTGGCGCCGCACCGGCTGCGCTACCTGAAGGGCGACGCCGGCGGCCCCGGCCCCCGCTGGCGCGCCTTCATGCAGGCGCTGCGCGCCAAGGTGCGCACGCCGGCCGAGATCGCGGACGCCTGCGCCGGCGCGTGCGCGGCATTCGACCGCATTCTCGAATTGCGTGCCGATCCGCATTCGGAAATCGTCTGAGCGGACGGTGCGCGCAATCGATGGTGTCGGGTGTCGGCACGGGCATAAATAGAAAATAGAACGTAGCCGATCAAAAACACCAGCAGGTATCGGATCAATAAACCATTGTGCTGAAAAGTCGATGGCCGCATGCTCAATCCCATTGTTCAGTTTGCGTATCCGCTTTTCTATTTTCCCAAATCAATAATTCCGTCGCACTATCCGCTGCGCACTGCTGCGGCCCGGCGCAGAGCGGCCCTGCGCTGCGAGCGACCGAATAAATATGATGGATCCGGCCAGCGCCGATTTTGTGCGGCGCCAATGAAACGCAATGCGGCGCATTTCGTTTCTGCGTTTAAATATTTTCCAAAAATAATATATGAGAGGAAACGAATCGGTTATTTCATTCGGTATCGACAATTTGAGTTTGCATAAAAATCCTCGCAATCAAATAACGCATCATCATTTCGTCCGAAAAGACCACACGAGGAAATGATGAGGCAATTATACGAATACCACCCTGTCGTCGGCTATCGCTACATCCCCCGCCTGCGGGTGCGGATTCCGCATGAAGGCGGGGGATATCTCATGCAGGTCAACGAACAGGGCTTCCGCGCCGACCGGCCCTTCGTGCGGGCACGCCCGCCCGGGCATCGGCGGGTACTCGTATTCGGCGATTCGTTCACGGCCGGCGACGCCGTGCCCAACCGCCAGCGCTATACGGACCTGCTGGAGACGCGGCTGCCCGATGCCGGCACGCCGCCCGTCGAGTTCTACAATTTCGGCCTGTCGTCGACCGGGACCGACCAGCAATACCTCATCTGGCGCGAATTCGCCCGCGACATCGAGCACGACCTCGTCGTGATCACGGTCTTCGTCGAAAACATCCGGCGCGTCGCCGCGCAGTTCCGTCCGCACCGCGACGAACATGGCATCGAGCGTATCTACGCCAAGCCGTACTTCCGGCTGGAGAACGACGCCTTGCGGCTGTGCCACGTGCCGCCGCGGCGCGCACCGTACGATGACCACGAACTGGATGCCGCCCAGGCCGCGGCTGTGGACCAGGGCGGGCGCTTCCTCCTGCTGCGCAAGATGATCACGAGGCTGGGCATGCGCGACATGGTCCAGCACCTGACCCAGTACCAGCCGCTGCCGCATTACGATTCGCCCGCCAATCCCGCCTGGCGCCTGATGCGCGCGATCCTGGCGCAATGGATCCGCGCGCTCGACCGGCCCGTGGTGCTGATGCCGCTGCCGTTGCCGCAGCATCTCGACGAGACCTGCGATGCCGCGCCGTACCAGGCCCGCTTTGCCGAACTGGCCGCCGAACTCGGCTGCCGCCTGCACGATCCGCTGCCCGACCTGCTGCGCATCGCGCCCGCGGCGCGGCGCCGGCTGCGCTGGGAAACAGACATCCATTTCACGCCGGCCGGCCACGACGCCCTCGCGCGCTCGCTCGAACCCGTCGTCGCCGCGCTGCTGGGCGCGCAACTGGCCCGCGCGAGCTGAGGAGGCGCCATGGCCAAGACCATCCTGGGCATCGCCGGCTATTACCATGACGCGGCGGCGGCGCTGGTGCGGAGCGGCGCGATCGTCGCGGCCGCGCAAGAGGAGCGCTTCACGCGCCGCAAGCACGATCCATCGTTTCCCGCCAACGCCATCAATTACTGTCTCGAGGAAGGCTTCGTCGACGCCGCCGACCTCGATGCGATCGTCTTCTACGACAATCCGGTGCTGACGTTCGACCGCGTCGTGCAGAACGCCTGCGCCGGCGCCGTCCGCGGCGATGCGGCCGGCGCGCGCGCCCTGTTCGCGCAGGCGGCGGGGGCCGTGCTGGGCGATAAGATCTGGGTGAACGAGCACGTACGGCAGACGCTCGGCACGCTGGGCCGCGCCGGCCGCGTGCTGTTCGCCGAGCACCACATGGCGCATGCGGCCAGCGCCTTCTACCCGTCGCCGTTCGACAGCGCCGCCGTGCTGACCATCGACGGCGTCGGCGAATGGGCCACGACCACGCTCGGCGTCGGCCACGGCCGCACGCTCGAGCTGTTCGCCGAGATCGACTATCCGCATTCGCTGGGCCTGCTGTACAGCGCCGTCACGAGCTTCTGCGGCTTCAAGGTCAATTCCGGCGAGTACAAGCTGATGGGCCTCGCGCCGTATGGCCGGCCGCGTTACGCCGGGCGGATCCGCGAGCACCTGATCGACGTCCGTCCCGATGGTTCGTACCGGCTGGATATGGCGTTCTTCGGCTGGCTGGACGGGCTGGCGATGCCGGACCCGCGCTTCGCCGACCTGTTCGACGGCCCGGCGCGCCAGCCCGAAACGCCCATCACGCGGCGCGAGATGGACCTCGCGGCCAGCATCCAGCAGGTGACCGAGGAGATCGTGCTCAAGACGGCGCGCCACCTGCGCCGCCTGAGCGGAGAAAGCCGGCTCGTGCTGGCCGGCGGCGTGGCGTTGAACTGCGTCGCCAACGGCAAGCTGGCCGCGGCCGGCATCTTCGACGGCATCTGGATCCAGCCGGCCGCCGGGGACGCGGGCGGCGCGCTCGGCGCGGCCCTGCTGGCGCATCACATGGCGTTCGAGGCCCCGCGCCGGCGCGCGCCCGGCGCCGGCGACGCCCAGCGCGGCAGCTATCTGGGGCCGCGTTATTCGAGCGAGGAGATCCTCGCCTTCCTCGACCGCAAGGGCTATCCGTACCGGCGCATGCCCGAGCGCGCCGAGCGCCTGGCCCTCGTGGCCGAGCAGCTCGCGGCCGGCAAGATCGTCGGCTGGCTGTCGGGACGAATGGAGTTCGGGCCGCGCGCGCTGGGTGCGCGCTCGATCCTCGGTGATCCGCGCAACCCGCGCACGCAGGCCACCATGAACCTCAAGATCAAGTTCCGCGAATCGTTCCGCCCGTTCGCACCGGCCGTGCTGCGCGAGCGCTGCGCCGAATACTTCGATCTTGACGGCGACAGTCCCTACATGCTGATGGTGGCGCCGGTGAACGACATGCGGCGGCTGCCGATCGATACGGGGGCGTTCGAGGCCGGCGACGACGACATGATGGCCGTCATCAACCAGCCCCGCAGCGACGTCCCGGCCGTCACGCACGTCGACTACTCGGCGCGGATCCAGACGGTGGATCGCGACGGCCATCCGGAATTCCGTGCGCTGCTCGAAGCGTTCGAAAGGCTGACCGGCTGCCCGCTGCTCGTGAACACGTCGTTCAACGTGCGCGGCGAGCCGATCGTGTGCAGTCCGCAGGATGCCTACCGCTGCTTCATGCGCACGGAGATGGACCTGCTGGTGCTGGAAGACATCGTGTTGTGGCGCCGCGAACAGCCGCCGCTGGCGGACGGCGAAGACTGGAGGAAGACCTATGAGCTCGATTGACGACGCGGCCGCGCGCGAGATTGCGGCGCCGCTGTTCGACGCGCTGACCGCCGGCTGCGTGCTCGGCCAGGTGCCGTTCCCGCTGGGCCCGAACCCGCGCCTGGCCAGCTATTACACGCAGCGCACGCGCACGACAATGGGCCTCGGCGATTTCCTGGCGCCGTCGTGCCTGGATGCCGAGGAGTTCGGCGCGTGCCTCGCCGCGCACTGGCGCGCACACGGGCATCCCGAACTGGCGGCGCTCGCGCCGCGCGCGGCCGAGGCGGCGCGGGCGCTGCACGAACTGCACGTGGCGGCGTGGCCGCGCGCGGCGCTGTCGCCCTATGTCTACCCGATGTTCTAGGCAACGCATGGGCAATCCCGATGCGGACATGGCTGTCGTGACGGCCGCGCGCATGTGGCCGGCCGGGCCACTCCCGGCCGCGCTGCTTCCGGCCGGCTTCGTCGTCGTGCCGGCGACCACGCTGCCGGGCGGCGTCACCGTGCCGGCGTTCGCGGTGGCGCGCTGGCTGGCGGCGCGCGGACCGGACGGGCAGCTCCTGCTGAGCGCGACGGCGCCGCCGTGGGTGCGCATCGGCTACCACGCCGCGCGCCAGGCGTGCACGCGGGCCGGGGCCGGGCTGCTGACCGAATCGCAGGCACTGGCCATCGCGCACGATCTCGCGGCCCAGGCGGCGAACTGGAGCGGCGGCGCCGTCGGTGCGGGCCGGCTGTTCCAGGGATTGCACCTGGGCCGGTTCGACGCGCCCCAGCCGGCCTGCGCAACATCGCCCGATCCGCGCGAGCGGCGCTGGCATGTGTTGTCGAACGGCGAACGCATCCATGACTTTGCGGGCAATGCGTTCAGCTGGGTCTTCGACGATGTCCAGGGCGACGCGGACGGCATCGTCGCGCACGGTTTCGCGCCCGATTCGCCCACCCTGGCGACGCCACCTGGTGTGCCGATGCAGCAGGGCCTGGGGTGGTGGCCGCGGGCCGGGCGCAGCTGGTGGGGCAGGGCGCTGGCGCGGGGCGGCAGCTGGTCGTCGCAGGAAGGAGCGGGTGTGTTTACCGTCGTCGATGAGCGGCCGCGGGCGCGGCGGGCGTACGTCGGGTTCCGGTGTACGCTGGCGTTGTAAGGCTAAGGCTAAGGCTAAGGCTAAGGCTAAGACTAAGACGCCGCCGCGGACGCGTCACGCGCGCTCGCGCTCCACGCGATTGACGCCGGCCACCCGCCGCAGGTTCCGGATCAGATGCGCCAGGTGCACGCGATCCTTGATCTGGATCGTGAAGCGCAGCTGGGTCATCATGTGTTCGTCGTCCTCGTCCATGCCGACATACGTGATGTTGGCATCGGACTCGCCGATCTCGGCGGCGACGCGGGCCAGGATGCCCTTTTCGTTGTTGATCAAGAGGCGGATGCGGCAGTCGAAGCGGCGGTTCAGTTCGGTGCCCCACTGGGCCGGAATCCAGCGGTCCGGTTCCTTCAGGCGCAGGCGGTTCGCTTGCGAGCAGTCGGCCGTGTGCACGACGAGGCCCTGGTCGCGGCGCAGCTGGCCGATGATGTGGTCGCCCGGGATCGGCAGGCAGCACGGTGCCAGCTGGACCGCGACGCCTTCGCTGCCGTAGATCGTGACAGGGTCCAGTTCGCTGCCGTTGCTCGGCTGGGCCGGCACGGTGGTGACGTCGCCGCCCAGCAGGCTCACGATGTGGCGTGCCACGAGGGCGGGCATGCGCTTGCCGATGCCGATGTCGGCGTACACCTCGTCCATCGACTTCGCGGACGATTCGGCCAGCAGCCGGTCGACGGTCGACGGCGCCAGCTCGGCCTTGATGCTCAGCTGGGCCAGCGCCTGGCGCAGCAGTTCCTGGCCGAGTTCGACGGATTCGTTCAGGTTGATGGTGCGCAGGTGGTGGCGGATCGCCGAGCGCGCCTTGCCCGTGCGGACAAACGACAGCCACGTCGGGCTGGGGCGCGAATCGGGGTCGGTCTCGATCTCGACGATGTCGCCGTTGCGCAGTTCCGTGCGCAGCGACGCGGGTTCGTGGTTGATCTTGACGGACACCGTGTGGTCGCCGATGCCGGTGTGGATGCTGTAGGCGAAGTCGAGCGGCGTGGCCCCGCGCGGCAGGGCGATGATCTTCGACTTCGGCGTGAACACGTAGACGGAGTCCGGGAACAGGTCGACCTTCACGTGCTCGAGGAATTCGGCGGAATCGCCCGTCTGCTGCTGGATGTCGAGCAGCGACTGCAGCCACGCGTGCGTGCGCTGCTGCAGGTCGGTCATGTTCTGGTCGCCGGTCTTGTACAGCCAGTGCGCGGCCACGCCGGATTCCGCCGTGCGGTGCATCTCCTGCGTGCGAATCTGGAATTCGACGGGGGTGCCGTACGGGCCGATCAGGGTGGTGTGCAGCGACTGGTAGCCGTTGATCTTGCGGATCGCGATGTAGTCCTTGAACTTGCCGGGCATGGGCTTGTACAGCGCATGCAGGGAGCCGAGCGCCACGTAGCAGTTCGGGACGGTGTCGACGACGACGCGGAAGCCGTACACGTCCAGCACCTGCGAGAACGACAGGTGCTTGCTGCGCATCTTTTTGTAGATGCCGTACAGGGTCTTCTCGCGGCCGTAGACTTCGGCCGGCAGGCCCGCTGTGGCCAGCTGGTTCTTGACCGCGTCGAGGATCTTCTTGACCACTTCGCGGCGGTTGCCGCGCGCCGACTTGATCGCCTTCGACAGCGTGCGGTAGCGCAGCGGATACAGGTGCGAGAACGACAGGTCCTGCAGCTCGCGGTAGATGTCGTTCAGGCCGAGGCGATGCGCGATCGGCACGTAGACTTCCATCGTCTCGCTCGCGATGCGGCGCTTCTTGGCCGGGACCATCACGCCGAGCGTGCGCATATTGTGCAGGCGGTCGGCGAGCTTGATGAGGATGACGCGCACGTCCGATGCCATCGCCAGCAGCATCTTGCGGAAGTTTTCCGCCTGCGCCTCGACGACGCTCTGGAATTCGATTTTCTCCAGCTTCGACAGGCCGTCGACGAGGTCGGCGACCTGCGGGCCGAAGCGTTCCAGCAGCTCTTCCTTCTTGACGTCCTGGTCCTCGATCACGTCGTGCAGCAGCGCGGCCATGATGGCCTGGGCGTCCAGCTTCCAGTCGGCGCAGATTTCGGCGACGGCGATCGGGTGCGAGATATAGGGCTCGCCCGATTTGCGGACCTGGCCGAGGTGCATCTCGTCCGAGAAGCGGTACGCTTCCTTGACGCGCTTGAGTTCGACGGGAGTGAGGTATTCGGCCAGCTTGGTGGCCAGATGGGTAATCGACGCGACGCCGGGCGCGGGGACCGGTTCGGTTTCCTGCGGTTTGTTGGCGGGCCGGCCGGGCCGGCTCGCCTTGGTGGTGTTGGTGCCCGAGTGGACGGAATCCGGTGAGGACAGGTTCATACGAAAAGACAATCAGCCGCAGTATGGAAACAGCATAACAGAATCACGGGCTGATTCATGGACCACCGTCGGCTCATATAAGCTCAGGCACCGTCCGGCTTACATCGGGACTTTTTTCAGCATTTCCAGGCCGACCTTGCCGGCAGCGATTTCACGCAGCGCGACGACGGTCGGCTTGTCCTTGGCTTCGACTTTCGGGGTGTGGCCTTGCAGCAGCTGGCGCGCGCGGTAGGTCGCGGCCAGGGTCAGCTGGAAACGGTTCGGGATGTTTTTCAGGCAGTCTTCGATGGTGATGCGGGCCATGGTAACTCCAACAAATGAAATTGTTTCAGTGATAATTCTGTCACGCAAACGGCACGTGGGCACGGGGCGCCCACCCTACGAATCGCAGTAGGGTGGACACCCCGTGCCCACCAATGGTCAAGTTTGCGGTAGCAGCGCGTGGATTCCCAGTTGGGCAAACAGCGAGGCGTTGCGGGCTGCCTGTTGGGCGAAGCGCGAACGTGTCGCCCTGACAATCGCCTGCAGCTCGGACAGGGCAACGTTGAATTCTTCGTTGATGATAGCATACTCGAACTCGGGAGCGTGAGCGATCTCGCCCCCTGCGGCCAGCAGGCGCCGCGTGATGATGTGCGGCTCGTCGGTGCCGCGCTTGTGCAGGCGCTCTTCCAGCGCCGCGATCGACGGCGGCAGGATGAAGATGCCGGCCGCATCCGGGAACTGCTTCTTCACCTGGCGCGCGCCCTGCCAGTCGATTTCCAGCAGGATGTCGATGCCCGTCTTCATTTCCTGTTCCACGGTCAGGCGGCTCGTGCCGTAGTAATTTCCATGCACTTCGGCCCATTCCAGGAATTCGCCGCGGTCGGCGCGGGCGACGAAATCCTCGGCGCTGGTGAAGTGGTATTCGCGGCCGTCCTCCTCGCCCGGGCGCGGCGGGCGCGTCGTGGTCGAGATCGACAGCTTGATACCCGGTTCCAGCGCCAGCAGCGCATTGACCAGGGTCGACTTGCCGGCGCCGGACGGAGCGGCGACGACGAACAGGCTGCCTGAGAAAGCGGAGGTGAGCATGGTGGGTTCCTTTATTACGTGTGACTCTTGATGTATCGGTGATTCTAAATCCGCGTGGGCAGTGTTTCGGACTAGATGCCCGAAACACTGCCCACGCGTGACGCATGCGCGCCCAGCGGCGTGCCCGCGATTACTCGAGATTCTGTACCTGCTCGCGCATCTGTTCAATGAGCAGCTTGAGCTCCATCGACGCATCCGCCAGCTCCTTGACGGAAGCCTTGGCGCCCAGCGTATTCGCCTCGCGGTTCAGTTCCTGCATCATGAAGTCGAGGCGCTTGCCGACCTGGCCGCCTTTTTTGAGGATGTGGCGGGTCTCGGTCAGGTGGGCCGTCAGGCGCGACAATTCTTCCGAGACGTCGATGCGGATACCGTACAGCGTGACTTCCTGGCGGATCCGTTCGAATACTTCCTGGCGCGTGAGGACTTGCGGATTGCCGTGGCCGGCGAGGCCCAGCGCGTCCTGCATGCGCTCGATGGCCTTTTGCTGGAACTGGGCGATGACCTGCGGGATCAGCGGCGTGATGCGCTTGACGATGGCTTCCATCGCCTCGATGCGCGCGACCAGCATCGTTTCCAGCGCCGCGCCTTCGCGCTTGCGGCTGTCGACGAAGGCGGCAATCGTTTTCGCGGCGAGGGCGGCGACGTCGGCCTGCAGCGATTCCTGGCCGATCTGCGCTTCCTCGATCACGCCCGGCCAGCGCAGCAGTTCGGCCACCGTCATCAGGGGCGCGGATACGAAGTGGCGCGTGACCTCGGTCTGCAGCCGGGCGAGGTCGGCCAGCAGCGTGTGGTTGAGGGCTTGCGAGCCTGTCGTGGCCTTGCGGCCGAACGACAGTCGGACCTCGACCTTGCCGCGCGTGATGGCTGCCATGATGGCGGAGCGCAGGTCCGGTTCAAGCGCGCGCAAATCGTCGTTGATGCGGAACTGCAGGTCGAGGAAGCGCGAATTGACGCTCTTGATCTCGATCGTCAGCGTGCCGGCAGCGCCTTCGCTTGTGGCGACCGCATAACCTGTCATGCTAGAAATGCTCAATGGAGTCCCCGATTTCCGGAATCTGCGCGACCCACCCGGCGGCGCGGTGCGGGTGGCGCCGCGCGCTGTGGTTTTGCGAGATTCCCTTATTCTTTACAAAGCGGTGATTTATCCACACAATCCCCGTGTTTAGCAAGGAATACTTTCCCAAATGGCTGCCCAGAATAATGCTCCCTTGCCCGATGGCCTGGAAATTGGCGGATATCGCATTGTAAAGAAAATTGCGTCCGGCGGGTTCAGTATTGTTTATCTGGCATATGACGGCGACGGCAACGCCGTCGCCGTCAAGGAATACCTGCCCAGCGCCCTGGCGCTGCGCCCGCCGGGCGCGCTCGCGCCCGTGATCGCCAAGACCAATCTGCCCATCTTCCGCATCGGCCTGAAATGCTTTTTCGAGGAAGGGCGGGCGCTGGCGCGCATCGTCCATCCGAACGTCGTGCGTGTGTTAAATTTTTTCCGTGCCAACGACACGGTCTACATGGTGATGGCCTACGAATCCGGCCACTCGCTGCAGGAATATGCCGCGCGTCTCGTTGCCAAGGGCAGCCGCGCCAGCGAACCCTTCATCCGGCAGGTCTTCAACGGCGTCTGCGCCGGGCTGCGCGAGGTCCACGCCAACAAGCTGCTGCACCTGGACCTGAAGCCGGCCAACATCTACCTGCGCGCCGACGGCTCGCCCCTGCTGCTCGACTTCGGCGCGGCGCGCCAGACCATCCATACCGATTCGCCCACCCTGGCGCCGATGTACACGCCCGGCTTCGCCGCGCCCGAGCTGTATGCGAAAGGCGCCGCGCTCGGGCCATGGACGGACATCTACAGCATCGGCGCGGCCATGTTCGCCTGCATGGCGGGCGCGCCGCCGCAGCCGGCCGACCAGCGCCGCGTGGCCGACACGATGGTCGACCAGGTCGCGCGGCTCGAAGGCGCGTACACGCCGGGCCTGGTGGCGATGGTGAACGCCTGCCTCGCGCTCGATCCGCTGGCGCGGCCGCAGAGCGTGTTCGCGGTGCAGAAGGCGCTGCAGGCCGGGCTCCCCGCGGCGCGCACCGGACCGCAGCAGGCGGCGACGGAGGCCGCCCCGGAATCCGGCTGGCGCGGCCTCGTGGGACGCATCGGCTTCGGCCGCGGCGGACGTAACTGAGGAACCGACATGCAATTCTCCGTCTACCAGCAAAGCCACATCGGCGGCCGCAAACTCAACCAGGACCGCATGGGCTATCTGTACACGCGCGAAGCGCTGCTGCTCGTGCTGGCGGACGGCATGGGCGGCCATCTGCGCGGCGAGGTCGCGGCCACGATCGCCCTGCAAAGCATCGCCGCGCGCTTCAAGGCGCAGGCGACGCCGTACGTGCGCAAGCCCGAACGCTTCCTCGAGGAGGCCCTGCGGCAGGCCCACGACGACATCCTGCGCTACACCCGCGAGCACGCCATGCCGGACTCCCCGCGCACGACGATCGTCGCCTGCCTGGTGCAGCACAACAGCGCCGTGTGGGCCCATTGCGGCGATTCGCGCCTGTACTGGCTGCGCCGCGGGCAGGTCCTCGGACGCACGCGCGACCATTCGCACATCGAGTACCTGATCGCGAAAGGGCAGGCCGACGCGAGCGAGCGCGCCACGCACCCGGACCGCAACAAGCTGTACAACTGCCTGGGCGCGTCGACGCCGCCGAAGGTCGAGCTGACGCGCGGCGCGAGCCTGGAGCCGGGCGACATCCTGCTGCTGTGCTCCGACGGCCTGTGGTCGGTCCTGCCCGACACCGAGATCGCGCACCGCCTGTCCGCGCACGGCGTCGTGCAGGCCGTGCCGGAGATGGTCGCGATGGCCACCACCATCGCCGGCAGCCGCGGCGACAACACGACGGCCCTCGCCATCCAGTGGCAGGGCGCGGGCACGCCGGCCCTTGCCGCCGACCCGGGCGTCGTCTCCACGCAGATGCTGCCCGAGGGCGAAGTCACGAGCCGCATCGATTCCCCGGCCGCCGCGCCCGGCCCCGACGATCCGTTCGACGAGGACGACATCGAGAAGGCGATCGCCGAGATCCGCGACGCGATCGAGAAGTCGTCGCAGATACTGAAATAAACCCGAACAACCACTCACACGAAGGACATCCATGACCGAAACCCTCCGCCCCGGCGGCCGTGCCGTCGACCAGCTGCGCGCCATCCGCATCACCCGCCAGTACACGAAGCACGCCGAAGGTTCCGTGCTGATCGAGTGCGGCGACACGAAGGTGATCTGCACCGCCAGCATCGAAGAAAAAGTGCCGGGCTTTTTAAAGGGGAAGGGGCAGGGCTGGCTGACGGCGGAATACGGCATGCTGCCGCGCTCCACGCACACGCGCATGGACCGCGAGGCGGCGCGCGGGAAGCAGTCCGGCCGCACGCAGGAAATCCAGCGCCTGATCGGCCGCTCGCTGCGCGCCGCGTTCGACCTGGAAGCGTTCGGCGAACGCACCCTGCACCTGGACTGCGACGTGATCCAGGCCGACGGCGGCACGCGCACGGCCTCGATCACCGGTGCGATGGTGGCGGCGCATGACGCGTTTTCGCGCCTGGTGGGCGCGGGCCTGATCCCGGCCGTGCCGGTGAAGCACTTCGTGGCCGCGATCTCGGTGGGCGTGGTGGCGGGCGTGCCCGTGCTGGACCTGGACTACATCGAGGATTCCGGCTGCGACACGGACATGAACGTCGTGATGACGGATGCCGGCCACTTCGTCGAGGTGCAGGGCACGGCCGAAGGCGAGGCCTTCGACCGGGCGGGCATGAACCGGTTGCTCGACCTGGCGGAGCAGGGGATTCGCGAGTTGGTGACCTTGCAGAAGCAGGCGCTCGGCCTGAGTGCTTGATCGAGTAGGGTGGGGTGATTGATGCCGGGGGCATCAATCACGTGCCCACGCGTGACGCCGGCATGCCGCAAACGTCCGCGTGGGCACGGTGTGCCCACCCTACCGCTGCCGGCAAACTTGGGTCCCCGCCTGCGCGGGGATGACGTATCGGCGTTACGACAACAACCCCGTCAACCAGCTCGGGTGAAACGGCAACCCGCACAACCCGGCCACGCCATAAAACACGCCGACCACCGTCGGCACCAGCGCCGCCAGGTACAGCCAGCGCTGCCGCGTCAGCGTGGTCACGGCCAGCAGCGACAAGGCCAGCGCCAGCGCCGCGTCCGACAGGTCGAACTGGTCGTCGCGGTAATTCAGCGCGTCGTATGTCGTCTGGTCCTGTTTGGCCTGCGCCAGCACCTCGTCCTTCTTTTTCGCCTGGCCGCTCTCCAGTTTTTCCAGCTCCGCGATCGCGGCGGCGTAGCCCGCCTGCTCGCCGGCCGGGCGGGCCGCCGCGGCCAGGCGCAGCTGCAGCAGGGTCGTATGCGCCTGTTCCTGGCGCAGGTTGCGGGCCTGGTAGAAGGACCAGTGGTCGATCTTGTCGGCCTGCGCCTGCTGCATCGCCTGTACGATGTTGTCGTCCTTGATCTTGCAGACGCCCATGAACGACGCCAGCAGCGCGACGGTCAGCGCGACCTTGCGATCCAGCCTGGAGTCGCCGGTGATGTCCAATCCTTCCATGTCACTCCTTCGTGTTGCCGGTGCCCGGCAGTTTCAGTCGTCCCGTGTGATAGTCGTACTCGTACAATTCGCCGTAGCGGCCCCATTCGATCGCCACTTCCAGCATGCGCTTGGCCTGGTCGGCTTCCAGCGTGTCCTCCAGCAGGTCGATGAACGGGTCTTCCGGCAGCGCGCCGCCCGATTCGTCCTCCAGCTGGCGGCGGATGCGCGCGGCCAGCGGCACGTTCTTCAGCAGCTGCTGGCCGAACAGGGCCTGGCGCAGCGCCTGGTCGGCCTGGGCATAGCGCAGGCCCAGGCCGGTCAGGGCGATGTCGCCGCGCTCGACGTGCGCGAGGCCCAGCAGGCCCAGTGCCTCGTAGGTCGGGAACAGTTCCTCGTCCGGCAGCTCGGTGTCTTCCGACAGCTGCGGCAGGTCGGCGCGGCCGTCGTACGGGGCGCCGGCCAGCAGGTCCAGCACGCTCTCCATGCGGCCCACGTCCGTGTCCGGCACGCGATAGTCGATGGTGGCCGGGCGCGCGGCGCCCAGCGCCGGCGCGACGGCGGGACGCATCGTCATCAGGCCGTAGACTTCGTCGACGAGGGCGCGCACTTCCGGCGTGTCGGCATTGCGCGGGCGCGGCAGGTCGATGCGGATCTCGTGGCGCACCCGGCCAGGATCGCTGGACAGGATGATGATGCGGTCGGCCATCATGACGGCTTCCTCGATGTTGTGCGAGACGATCAGGATGCCGCGCGTGGGAATCCGCTTGCCGTCCCACAGGTCGAGGATGTCGCCCCGCAGCGTCTCGCCCGTCAGCACGTCGAGGGCGGAAAAGGCTTCATCCATCAGCAGCACGTCCGGGTGCGTGACGAGCGCGCGCGCGATGCCCACCCGCTGGCGCATGCCGCCCGAGAGCTCGCGCGGCAGCGCGCTGCCGAAGCCGGAGAGGCCGATCAGGTCGAGCATCGCGTCCGCGCGTTCGCGCCGCGCGGCGGGCGCAACGCCTTGCGCTTCCAGGCCGAGTTCCACGTTCTGCTGCACCGTCAGCCACGGGAACAGCGCGAATGACTGGAACACCATCGCCACGCCGGACAGCGGCCCGCGGATGGGACGCCCGCGGTATTCGACCTTGCCCGCGTCGGCGGGGATGAGGCCCGCGACGATGCGCAGCAGCGTCGATTTGCCGGAGCCGGATTTGCCGAGCAGCGCGACGATCTCGCCGTCGGCCAGCGTGAAGTCGACGCCTTCGAGCACGGTGCGCGGGGCGCCGTCGGCGCTGCGGAAGGCCTTTTTCACGCCTTTCAGTTCAACCAGTTTTTCCATGGTGGTTCCAATGAGTTTGGTGGGCACCCTGTGCCCACCGTGCACTTCAACGGCTGCGGCCCTCGGCCAGCAAGTAAAGCCGGCGCCAGAAGAACCGGTTCAGCAGCATGACGAACACGCACATCACGCCGATGCCGAGCGCGATGCGGTGGAAGTCGCCGGCGTCCGTCATCTGCTTGATGTAGCTGCCCAGGCCATCGGCCACGAGCGACGTTTTTCCCCACGTGACGTATTCGGCCACGATGCTCGCGTTCCACGAGCCGCCGCTCGCCGTGATCGCGCCCGTCACGAAGCTGGGGAACACGGCCGGCAGGTACACGCGCTTCCATTTCAGCCAGCCCGTCAGGCCCAGGTTGTCGGCCGCGAGGCGCAGCTCGTTCGGCAGGGTCGACGCGCCCGCGACCACGTTGAACAGGATGTACCACTGCGTGCCGAACACCATCAAAGGGCTGAGCCACACGTTCGGATTCAGGCGCAGGTGCACGAGCGCGTAAACGACGATCGGGAACATCAGGTTGACGGGGAACGCGGCCAGGAATTGCGCGAGCGCCTGCACGGCCTGGGCGTAGCGCGGGCGCAGGCCGATCCACACGGCGGCGGGCACCCACACGAGCGAGGCGAGGCCGATCAGGAGCATCACCCGCACGAGCGTGATGCAGCCGAGGCCCACGACGCGCAGCGCCTCGCCCCAGCCCACCTGCGCGTGGATGAACAGCAGGAAGCGCCACGCGCCCAGCAGCGCGAGCACGAGGACGATCCGGTCGATCGCGCGCGTGGACAGCGTGAAGCGCGACGGGCGCGGCGCCGCGTCGACGACGTCGCGCGTGCCGAACCAGCCGAGCGTGCGCGCGAGCATCGCCCACATGCGGTCGGTGAGGGCGCGGATCCACACGCTGCGGCGCCCCCAGTCCAGCACCCATGATTGCTGGGCGTATTCGCCCTGCGATTCCTCGAAGCGGAATTTGTCGGCCCACGCCAGCAGCGGGCGGAAGAACAACTGGTCGTACAGCAGGATGCCGGCGAACATCGCGGCGATGGCCCAGGCGATGGCGCTGCCGTTCTTCTGCTCGATGGCGACCGCGATGTAGGCGCCGATGCCGGGCAGCTTGATGTCCTGGCCCGCCACCGAGATCGCCTCCGCGGCGACGAGGAAGAACCAGCCGCCGGACATCGACATCATCATGTTCCACAGCAGCGCGGGCATCGCGTACGGCAGTTCCAGGCGCCAGAAGCGCTGCCACGGCGACAGCCGGAACACGCGCGCCGCTTCCGCCAGTTCGGGCGGGATCGTCTTCATCGACTGGTACAGGCTGAACGCCATGTTCCACGCCTGCGACGTGAAAATCGCGAACACGGCGGCGCATTCCACGCCCAGCAGGTTGCCGGGGAAGAGGGCGATGAACGGGGCGATGGCGATGGCCTGGAAGCCCAGGATCGGCACCGACTGCAGCACGTCCAGCAGCGGCACCATGATCTTTTCGGCGCTCTTCCAGCGCGTGGCGACGACGGCGAACGTGAACGTGAACAGCAGCGCGGCGCCGAGGGCGCTGAACATGCGCAGAATCGTGCGCAGCAGGTAGTAGGGCAGGAAGGCCGGATCGAGCGAGATCGGCGTCGGCTGGCCCAGCACGAACGGCCGCGCCATCTGCATGGCGCCGTACGCGGCCAGCGCCAGCACGACGAGGACGAGCGGCAGCAGCGCCCAGTCCCAGCGGTTCGGGGTCGTCGTGAGGAACGAGCGGCCGGTGCGGCCCGGGGTGAACAGTTCGAACATGGTCCTCGTCTCCGTCAGGATTGCCCGTGCCGGCGCGGGCCGAACACATTCGCCGGTCCGCGCGCGCCCTCGTAGGCAGGGTTGGCGCCGTGCTGCCAGCCCAGCCGGCCGTCGCCGATGAACGCGCCCACGCCCGGCGCGCTTGCCGCCTGCATGTCGCCGCCCAGGTTCCAGGTCTGGCGCAGGAACAGCCAGGCGCGGTGGAACGTCGGGCTCGTGCCGCTCGTCTTCTGCTGCCCGCCATTGGTCATGCCGCCGAAGCCGTGCAGGCCGGACATGGCCTTGCCCTGTACCACTTCCGGGTCGAAGTAGCGTTCGGCGGCCGTCGCGCTGAAGCAATAGCCCGTCCCGCGCCACGGGGCGAGGCTGGCGGGGCCGGTGCAGCCGGCGCCGGACGCGGGTTTGGCTTGCCACACGTACGTGGCCTGGACGTGCGCGTTCCAGGCCTCCGCCGCGGGGAGGTCGTCGGCACGCACACCCGGTGCCGCGGCCAGCAGCCAGGCGGCACAATAAAACATCGAACAACGAAACATCGGTATCTCCGTCGGTGAACGGCATACCTTTCATTCGCGCTTGGTGACGCCGTGCGCGTCCCTCGTTGGAAGGCGTGCGGCACGATTCGTTTGTCGTGGAATGCGATGTCCCGGATGCAAAGGGACGCGGATACCATCATTCGCCCGAGGCGAGATGACGGCAGGAGGAAGGACCTGCGTTATCTTGCCGGGGCCGGACCGGCATTCAGCCGGCAACAACTGCCACTCGAACAAGTGCCCATGAAAGGGACTCCATGAAATGAAAACGGTCGGATTCTACGTGGCCGTCCTTTCTAGCGTCAAGGAAATATCCTGCGCTGTGGGGCGCTATCCTGGGCATTGAATATTGCACCGCAATGACATGCGCAACGGCAGGGCGGCGCCGCTCGCGCGCGCGAACAGGACGGCTGGGCGGACGTGGGAGGCCGCTGCGAATGATAGCGGTGTATTCGTCTTTACGATATTACCGTTTGTTAATGTGAGTGACATTACCTGATCGTAATTTTTACGCTCCCGCCGCTCGCCTATACTGCATCGCAGCGCCATTTCCATGCCAATCCGGCAGCGCGTCCATTTCCGACACTGCCCCCAAACATGCACGACCTCGCCGACATTGCAGACTGGCTGCAAACCCACGCCATTCACCACGAGACGCCCGTCCACGACACGTTGCCGGACCCGGTGTTCCGCGTGAACGGCGAGGCTGCCGTGTCGTTCAGCACCAACAATTACCTGGCGCTGGCGAACCATCCCCGTCTCGTGGACGCCGCGAAGGCGGGCCTGGAACGCTACGGGGTCGGCAATTGCGAATCGCGGCTGCTGGGCGGCGACCTGCCCGTGTACCGCGAGCTGGAGCGCCGGCTGGGTGAACTCAAGCACAAGACCGACGCCGTGCTGTTCGTCACGGGCTACATGACGAACATCGGCGTGCTGTCCACGCTCGTCAAGGTCGGCCTGCTGGCGCGCATCCACGGCTACCGCCCGAAGAAGCGCCGCAAGTACGCATATTTCACGGACGAGTACAACCACGTCAGCATCCGCGAGGGCATCCTGATGTCGGGCGCGGACAAGCACACTTACCGCCACGCCGACATGGACCACCTGGAGTCGCTGCTGAAGGCGGCGGACGGGGTCAGTCCGATCATCGTCAGCGACGGCGTGTTCAGCATGGAAGGGACGATCGCGCCGCTGCCCGAGCTCACGCAGCTCGCCGAGAAATACGGCGCGATCCTGTATGTCGACGACGCCCACGCGACCGGCATCCTGGGCGCGAACGGCGGCGGCACGTCGGAGCACTATGGCTGCTACAGCCCCGCCATCATGCAGATGGGGACCTTGTCCAAGGCGCTGGGCGCCATCGGCGGCTTCGTGGCGCTGGAGCGCGAGATGGCCGACGTGCTGCGCCTGACGAGTTCCGCCTACGGCTTCACCTGCCCGCCGCCGCCGGACCAGGCCAACGCCCTGCTGGCCGCGCTGGACCTGCTGCGGGAAGAGCCGCAGCGCCGCGTGCGCCTGTGGGACAACCAGCGCTACTTCGTCGAGCGCATGCGCCCGTTGGGCTACACGCTCACGTCGACGCAGACGCCGATCGTGCCCGTGCTGATCAAGGACGCCGAGCGCTGCCAGATGTTCCAGCGCGCGCTGCGCGCGGAGGGCATCCACGTCGACGCGATCCAGTTCCCGGCCGTTCCCGTGGGCCAGGCGCGGCTGCGCTTCATGCTCAACGCGGGGCATACGCGCGACCAGATCGACCACGTCGTGGCCGTGATGGCGCGCCTGGCCGCCATGCTATAGTCAACCCGAGAAAGACCAAGAGCCGAACCATGCCGAACTGCCTCGTGATCGAAGACGACACCGAAACGCGCGACTACCTTTGCAGCGGATTGCGCGCGGCCGGCTACGCCGTGCAGGCGGAGACCAACGGCGAGGCGGGCAACCGCCGCCTGCAGGAGACGCGCTGGGACGTCGTCGTGCTCGACCGCATGCTGCCCGGCCAGGTCGACGGCATCGGCATCCTCGAGCAGATGCGCGCCCGCGGCGACGGCACGCCGGTGCTGATCCTGTCCGCGCTGAACAGCGTCGACGAGCGTGTGCGCGGCCTGCGCGCCGGCAGCGACGACTATCTCACCAAGCCCTTCGTCATGTCGGAGCTGCTGGCCCGGGTGGAAAACCTCAGCCGGCGCAACGCCTGGTCGCGCGACGCCACCGTGCTGCAGGTGGCCGACCTGCAGCTCGACGTGCGCACGATGCGCGTGACGCGGCAGGGCACGACGATCACCCTGCAGCCGCGCGAATTCCGCCTGCTCGAATACCTCATGCGCCACGAAGGCCAGATCGTCACCCGCACGATGCTGCTGGAAGGCGTGTGGGAATACCATTTCGATCCGCAGACGAACGTGATCGACGTCCAGATCAGCCGCCTGCGCAGCAAGATCGACAAGGATTTCAACCCGGCCCTGATCCACACGGTGCGCGGCGCCGGCTATGTGCTGAGCGCCGCCCCGACGTATGGCCCGTCGTCACGCTAGATCCGGCGCCGGCGCCGGCGTCAGCCTGCGCGGCTCGATCGCGTTCCGGCTGGCGGTCGGCTACGGCCTGCTGCTGGCCGCGTCGATGGCCACGCTGTCGGGCATCGTCTATTTCGGCACGGTGGGCGTGTTCGAGCACTCGATCGACAGCAAGATCATGAGCGTGGAGGCGCACCTGGCCGACGCCTGGACCAGCGACGGCCGCCGCGGCCTCGTACGCGAGATCGACGCCCAGCTGCACGACCTGATCGACACCGACACGGAAGTGGTGGGCGTCGTCGACGCCCAGGGCCGCGTCCTGGCCGGCAACCTGGGGCACTGGTCCGGCGAGCTGCCGGCGTCCGGCGAGCTGGGATTCGGACAGATGCAGCGCAACGGCGCGCCCGTGTCCGTGCGCCTCATCGCGACGCGGCTCGACGACGGCAGCCGGCTCATCGTCGGCCGCGACCTGATCGAACTCGCCGCCATCCGCGACGTCGTCGAGCGCGCGCTCCTGATCAGCGCCGCCGTGTCGATCGTGCTCGCGTTCTTCGGCGCCCAGATCTTCCGTTCGCGGCTGGAGGCGCGCATCGGCCGCATCCGCCGCACGACGGCGCGCATCGCGGCGGGCGAGCTGTCCAGCCGCATCGTCGTGATGGGCAACGACGAATTCGCGCGCCTGGGCGACGACATCAACCGCATGCTCGACCGCATCGAGGCGCTGATGGAGGGCGTGCGCCACGTGTCGAACTCGATCGCGCACGACCTGCGCACGCCGCTGTCGCGCGTGCGCTCGCGCCTCGACCGCGCGCTGCAGGCGTCGGCCGACCCGCATGCGCTCGTGGCGGATGCGCGCCTGGCCATCGAGGACATCGACAGCGTGATCTCGCTGTTCGACAAGCTGCTGCAGATCGCCGCGCTGGAATCCGGCGTGCGCGCGGGCACCTTCGAAAAGCTCGACCTGGCCGCCATCGCGCACGACATGACGGAATTGTACGAAGCGGCCGCCGAAGAGCAGGGCGTGCTGCTGCGCTTCGTGGGCCGGCCGACGACGATCCGCGGCGACCGCGACCTGCTGGCCAGCGCCCTCGCGAGCCTGATCGACAACGCCCTCAAGTACGGCCGCGGCGGCGGCCGGGTCGACGTCGACGTCGGCACGGTGGACGGCGCGCCGGTACTGACCGTGCGCGATTACGGTTCGGGCGTGCCGGTCGAAGACATGGACAAGATCACGCGGCGCTTCTACCGCGTGGACCAGAGCCGCCACCTGCCGGGCAATGGCCTGGGCCTGTCGATCGTCACCGCCATCACCCAGCTGCACGAGGGCACGCTCGCGCTGCGCCGCGCCGATCCCGGGTTCGAGGCGAGCATGGTGTTCCCGCACGCCTAGCGCGCCCGGCCTGCTGCGCGGATCGCGGGATGAGCGGTAAAATACGCAGTTCTTCGTCCAGACCGAGACAGCAATGACCCAACGCCTCATCCTTGCCTCCAACAACGCGGGCAAGCTCAAGGAATTCGCCCAATTACTCGGCCCGATCGGCTTCGAACTGCATCCGCAGGGCGAGTTCGACGTCCCCGAAGCGGAAGAACCGTTCGGCACCTTCGTCGAGAACGCCCTGCAGAAGGCCCGCCACGCGGCGCGCCTGACCGGC
The DNA here is from genome assembly GCF_034420155.1 of Massilia luteola. Taxonomy (NCBI): domain Bacteria; kingdom Pseudomonadati; phylum Pseudomonadota; class Betaproteobacteria; order Burkholderiales; family Oxalobacteraceae; genus Massilia; species Massilia luteola. The sequence continues at coordinate 20,598 of NZ_JAXOFN010000019.1, read as the reverse complement.
CTGCCCGCGCTCGCCGACGATTCCGGCGTGTGCGTGAACGCGCTCGGCGGCGCCCCCGGCGTGTATTCCGCGCGCTTTGCCGGCGAGCCGAAGTCGGACGCGCGCAACAACGACAAGCTGATCGCCGACCTCGCGGCCCACGCCGACAAATCGGCGTATTACTACTGCGTGCTCGTGTACGTGCGCCACGCGGACGACCCGCAACCCGTGATCGCGGACGGCGTCTGGCGCGGGCGGATCATCGACGCGCCGCGCGGCGCCAACGGCTTCGGCTACGATCCGTATTTCCTGGTGCCGGATTTCGGCCGCACGGCCGCCGAACTGGCGCCGGCGGAAAAGAACGCCGTGTCGCACCGCGGCCAGGCGCTGCGCGCGCTCGTCGACAAGCTCGGGAAGCTGGCATGATTCCGATCAAGCCCGCCAGCTCGGCGGCCGTGCCCCCCACGCCCGCCGCCACACCCCGCGACGCGGCGACTGCAGCCCTGCAATACCTGCAACCGGGGGCGCTGAACCTGGCGGCGCTGCCGCCGCTGTCGCTGTACACCCACTGGCCGTGGTGCGTCCGCAAATGCCCGTACTGCGACTTCAATTCGCACGAGTCGAAAGACCCGATCCCGGAACAGGCTTACCTGGACGCGCTGCGCGCCGACCTGGAACAGTCGCTGCCGCTGATCTGGGGTCGCAAGATCCACACGGTGTTCATCGGCGGCGGCACGCCCAGCCTGATGTCGGCGGCGGGGCTGGAGCGCCTGATGTCGGACCTGCGCACCTTGCTGCCGCTCGATCTCGATGCCGAGATCACGATGGAGGCGAATCCCGGCACGTTCGAAGCCGACAAATTCAAGTCGTTCCGCGCCAGCGGCATCAACCGCCTGTCGATCGGCATCCAGAGCTTCGACAGCCGGCACCTGCAGGCGCTGGGCCGCATCCACGACGCCAACGAGGCGATCAAGGCCGTGGAGATCGCGCAGGCGAACTTCGACAACTTCAACCTCGACCTGATGTACGCGCTGCCGGGACAGCTGCTTTCCGAGGCGCAGGCCGACATCGACATGGCGCTGGGATTCGCGCCGCCGCACCTGTCGCTTTACCACCTGACGATGGAACCGAACACGGTGTTCGCCAAGTATCCGCCGGCGGTGCCGGACGACGACGCGACTGCCGACATCCAGGACATGATCGCCGCGCGCACGGCCGCCGCCGGCTACGACCACTACGAAGTCTCGGCCTATGCGCGGCCGGGCCACCGCGCGCGCCATAACCTGAACTACTGGCGGTTCGGCGACTATCTCGGCATCGGCGCCGGCGCCCACTCCAAGCTGTCGTTCCCGCACCGCGTGCTGCGCCAGGCCCGCTACAAGCAGCCCGCGTCGTTCATGGAAGCGGCCATGAAGGGCAATGCCGTCGCCGAGGAACACGAGATCGGGCGCGCCGACATGGGCTTCGAATTCATGCTCAACGGGCTGAGGCTGACGGAAGGCTTCGACCCGAACCTGTTCGGCGAGCGTACCGGCATGCCGCTCAACGCCATCGAAAAAGGGTTGAACGAGGCCGAGTCGAAGGGACTCATTTATCGCGACTTCCGCGTCATCCGGCCGACGGCACTGGGACAGCGCTTCCTCAACGATCTGCAGGAAATCTTCCTGGCCGAAGGGTAAAGCCATGCAACGCTATCTTGCCGCAAGCACGTACATCGACGCCGACACGCCCGCTGTCCGAGCCGCCGCGCGCCGGCTGGCCGAGGGTGCCGCGTCCGAGCTGGAGGTCGTGCGTGCCTGCTTCGAATTCGTGCGCGACGAGATCCGCCACAGCGTCGATTTCAAGCTGAATCCGGTGACGTGCAAGGCGTCCGACGTCCTGCGCCACCAGACGGGCTACTGCTACGCGAAGAGCCATCTGCTGGCCGCGCTGCTGCGCGCGAACGGCATTCCGGCCGGGCTGTGCTACCAGCGCCTGTCCGTCGGCGACGGCGGCGCGCCGTACTGCCTGCACGGCCTGAACGCCGTGCATCTGAAGGACTTCGGCTGGTATCGCATCGATGCGCGGGGCAACAAGCCGGGTGTCGACGCGCGTTTCGAGCCGCCGGCGGAGCGGCTGGCGTTCGCGGTCCGCGAACGCGACGAACGCATGTTGCCGGAGATCTGGGCCGAGCCGCTGCCGGTCGTCGTCGATGCGCTCGAATGCTACGATACGTGGGACCGGGTGCTGGCCAACCTGCCGGATGTCGAGCTCCTGGATCGACCGTAGCCTCGACCCTGAAGAAAGGACAAGCATGTTCAGTCATATCGTGATCGGTTCGAACGACCTCGAACGTTCCAGGCGTTTCTACGACGCCGTGCTGGGAACGCTCGGCGTGGGCGCGCCGTTCCCCAATGTTGCCCCGACCGGGCACCAGCGCCTGTTCTACCGCCACCACGGCGGCACGCTCGGCATCACCGAACCCATCGACGGCGCGGAAGCCACGTGCGCGAACGGCGCCACGATCGGCTTCAAATGCGATTCGATCGAGCAGGTCCAGGCGTTCCACGATACCGCGGTCGCCCACGGCGGCAAGTCGATCGAAGCGCCGCCGGGCCTGCGCGAGGGCAGCCTGGGGCCGATGTACCTGGCCTATGTGCGCGATCCGGACGGCCACAAGCTCTGCGCCATGTACCGTCCGACATAGCCGCGCCGGCGGGGGCGGTGACGAAACGTGTCGGGTATCCTGACAACCATGTGTTAAAGTAGCTGTCTTGCATGTGTTTCAATGAAAGGCAGCTGGTCGATGCCTGTCCCCGCAACGCCGCGCATCCTGGTCGTGGATGACGAAGAAGCCATCCTCTATGTGTTCGAGCGCTACCTGAGCGTCGCCGGCTATCGCGTGGCCGTCGCCAACAACGGCTTCGACGCCGTCAGTGCCGTCGAAGCCGCCGAAGCCGATCCTTTCGACCTGCTCATCACGGATTTCCGCATGCCCGGCATGAACGGCGTCGAGGTGATCCACGCGCTGCGCCGCCTGCGTCCCGGCCTGCCGGCGCTCGTCATCTCCGGCAATCCCATCGAGGCGGGCGTCATGCCCGATGGCGTGCGGTTCCTGTCGAAACCGGTGTCGATGGCCGACCTCCTCGGTATCATTCCGTCCCTCATCGGGCGCCGTATCGACTGAATATATCGGAACGGCAGTACTCCGAACCGGTGCCGCCCGCGCACAATGATGCGCCATGAAGCACCTCGACCACACCTTCTTTCCCGCCCGCCGCCTCGTCGCCGAAGGGCTCGGCACCGCCTTGCTGCTGGCCGTCGTCGTCGGCTCCGCCATCATGGGCGACCGGCTCGCGGGCGGCAACGCGGCCATCGCGCTGCTCGTCAATTCGATCGCGTCCGGCTGCGGCCTCGTCGTGCTGATCCTGATGTTCGGCGGCGTCTCGGGTGCGCACCTGAATCCCGTCGTCACCCTGTCCGAAGTCTGGCAGCGCAACCTGCCGGTCGCGTTCGCGCTGCCGTATGTCGCGGCGCAGACGGGCGGCGCGTTCGCCGGCGTCGCCATCGCGCACCTGATGTTCGGCGAACCGGCGTTCGTCGCCGCGACGCAGGCGCGCACCGGCGCCGCGCTGTGGTGGAGCGAGGGTGTCGCTACATTCGGCCTGATGGCCACCATCATCAGCTGCGCGCGCACGCGCCCTGGCGTCACGCCGTATGCGGCGGCGCTGTTCATCGTCGCGGGGTACTGGTTCACGGCGTCGTCGTCGTTCGCCAATCCCGCCCTCACGCTGGCGCGGGCCGCCACCGACACGTGCGCCGGCATCCGGCTCGCGGACGTGCCGGGCTATGTGCTGGCCCAGCTGGCCGGCGCGGCGGCGGCGACGGTCGTCTTCGGCTGGCTGTATCCGCGTGCGCAGGCGGGCGCGACGGTGGGCGGCATGGTGGACGGCACGGTGGACGGCACGGTGGCGGCCGGCGAATTCGCGCCGGCCGACTGATTCATCGGCGCCGGCTCATTCGCGCCGACTCATCCGCGCTGTTTCATCGGCCCAGTTTCATCCCCGCTGTTTCATCCGCGCTGTTCGGCCGCCAGCGCCGTCAGCGTGCGCGCCAGGCCGCTCACGACGCGCGCCATGCCGCCGAAGATGACCTGCTCGGGCGGTTCGTCGTCGGCGGCGGCCGGCTTGTCCCGGGCCTGGCGAAACGGAAAGCGCGTGAACGACGTATCCGTGAGCACGAGGGCCGGCATGCCGGTGCCGGGATGGTGCCAGGCGGCGCGGTCGAGCAGGGTCACGCCCTGCATGTAGGCCGGCGTCGCCAGGCCGTGCGCCGGCACGCCCGCGATGCTCTGGAAGGCCGACAGCGCATCCTGCACCTCGCGCGACGATGCCAGGCTGCCGACGTAGGCGATGAAGCTGGCGGGACGCTCGACCGGCGCGTCCGTCAGCATGCGCGCGAGGTCGTCCAGGTCCACGTCGCGCGTCGGTGCGGGTGCGGCCGCGGCGGGCCTGGGGGCCAGGAAGAAGACGAAGCGGATTTCGGTGCCGCGGCTGGGATGCACATCGGCCAGCAGCCGCGCCAGCTCCAGCACGGCGGCCGCGCCGCCGGCCGCGCCCGGGTCGCCGTCGGGCGCGTTGCCGGGATTGCCGTCCATGCGGGCGCCGACGATGAAGGTGCGTGCCGCCTTCGCACCGGGCGCCACGTTGGCCAGTACCGCTTCGATGTCGTGCCGCTGGCCGCCGCTGCCGCGGTCGTGCACGGCATAGCCGGCGATCCGCAGCACGCTGTCGATGTAGGCGGCCGCCTCCGCCCGCCGCGAGGCCGGGTCGCGCGTGCCGGCCGTGAGCGCCGTCACGTGCGCGCGCAGGCGCGCGGCCAGCGGCGGGGCCGGCATGGCGGAGCCCGGATTCACCGTGACCAGCGCCAGCAGCACGAGCAGGACGATGGCGACGATGGATTTCCAATGTGCACGAAAAAAATGTCGCATGGCGTGGGGCGCGGCGCATGGGGCGACCGTGCCGGACAGGCCGGGCTCGGCGCGCGGTTGCGGTCCTGGCGGACGCCGTCCGGCGACGGCTGCCGGGGCCGCCCGTGCATGCATAAAAAAACCGGGGCCGGCCTGCAATTTCATGATACCGAAATCGCAGCCGGCCCCGGTCGGGATCGTCCTCAATGGCGCGCGGAAATCATTCCGCCTTGAATCAGCGCGCCGCCGTCGCCGGCCCCGGCTCGCTCCAGCCGCCGCCCAGCACGCGGTACAGCGTGACCTGGTTCTGCAGGCGCAGCAGGTTGGCCTGGATGGCCTGCTGCTGCGCGGTGAACAGCGAGCGCTGGGCATCCAGCAGGTCGAGGTAGCTGGCGGTGCCGTTGCGGTAGCGCAGGTCGGACAGGTTGAAGCGGTCCGTCTCGGCGGCCGCCACGGCCTGCTGGGCACGCAGCTGTTCGCTGTACGTGGCCTGGCCGGCCAGCGCGTCCGCCACTTCGCGGAACGCCGTCTGGATCGACTTTTCGTACTGCGCGACAGCGATGTCGCGCTGGGCCCGGGCGCCCTCGACGCCGGCGCGGGTGCGGCCGAAGTCGAACAGCGGCATGATCGCCTGCGGCGCGAACGTCCAGCCGAACGTGCCGCTCTTGAACAGGCCCGACAGCTGGCTGCTCGCGGTGCCGGCGCTGCCCGTCAGCGTGATGCGCGGGAAGTAATTCGCGCGCGCCGCGCCGATGTTGGCGTTGGCGGCCATCAGCTGCTGCTCGGCGGCGCGGATGTCCGGACGCACGGCCAGCAGGTCGGACGGCATCCCGGCCGGCAGGTCCGGCAGGTTCGTCGTCGCGAGCGTGGCGCCGGCCGGCAGGTTGTCCGGAATCGGCTGGCCGATCAGCAGGGTGAGCAGGTTCAGGTCCTGCGCGCGCTGGCGCTGGGCCTGCGCCAGGGTCGTGCGCGCCGTCTCGACGAGCGACACGGCCTGCTGCAGGTCGAGCTTGGACGAGACGCCGTTGTCGAAGCGCAGCTGCGTCAGGCGCAGCGATTCCTCGCGCGTCTTGAGGGTCTGCTGCACCAGGGCCAGCAATTCCTCGTCGGCGAGATACGTCAGGTACGTGTTGGCGACCTGGGCGATCAGGCTGATCTGCGCCGTCTTGCGCGCTTCCTCGGTGGCGAGGAATTGCGCCAGCGCGGCGTCGGACAGGTTGCGCACGCGGCTGAAGAAATCCAGCTCGAACGCGGACACGGACAGGCCGGCCTGGTAGACGCTGCTGATCGGCTGGTCCTTGCCGGTGGTCTGGCGCTGGCCCGTGATGCCCGCGTTCACCGCCGGGAACTCGTTCGAGCGCTGGATCCGGTATTGCGCGCGCGCGGCTTCGATATTGAGAATCGCGACACGCAGGTCGCGGTTGTTCGCCAGTGACAGCGAGATCAGCTGCTGCAGGCGCGCGTCGGTGAAGAAGCGCTGCCACGTGATGGCGGCCGGCGCTTCGGTCGCGACCGCGTTGCCGCTGTTGACGGTGCCTTCCACGGTCGGGAAGGCGCCCGCCACCGGCGCTTGCGGCCGCTCATACTTCGGCGCCAGGTTCACGCAGCCGGCCAGCACGAGGGCGAGCGCGAGGGGAGTGAGTCGTTTCATGGAGTTCATCAGATTTTCGAGTCGATGACAGTGGCGTCTTCTTCGTGCGCGTACTTCTTGCGCTGGCGTTCGCTGCCCTTGAAGAACCCGCGGATGACGACGAAGAACACGGGCACGAAGAACACGCCCAGCGTCGTCGCCGTCAGCATGCCGCCCATCACGCCGGTACCGATCGCGCGCTGCGATGCCGCGCCGGCGCCGCTGGCGACCACCAGCGGCAGCACGCCGAGGATGAACGCGAGCGACGTCATGATGATCGGACGGAAGCGCAGGTGCGCCGCCTGCAGCGCCGCTTCGAACGGCGACTTGCCCTGCGCCTGCAGGTCCTTCGCGAATTCCACGATCAGGATCGCGTTCTTCGCGGCCAGGCCGATGATGGTGATCAGGCCGACCTTGAAGTACACGTCGTTGTTCAGTCCGCGCAGCGATGCCGCCATCAGCGAGCCGAGCACGCCCAGCGGCACGACCAGCAGCACGGCGACCGGGATCGACCAGCTTTCATACAGTGCGGCGAGGGCCAGGAACACGGCCAGCAGCGCGAAGCCGATCAGCACGAACACGGTCGAACCGGCGAGGATCTCCTCGCGCGACTGGCCGGTCCATTCGTACGCGAAGCCGGCCGGCAGCTTGGCGGCCAGCGCCTGCATCTCGTCCAGCGCCTGGCCGGTCGAATAGCCCGGGGCGGCGTCGCCCGTGATGCTCATCGCGGAATAGCCGTTGTAGCGCGTCGTCTGCATCGGACCCGTGATCCACTGCGTCGTCGCGAACGCGGACAGCGGCACCGGCTGGCCCTTCGTGTTCAGGGCGTTGATGTGCAGCAGGTCTTCCGGCTGCATGCGCTGCGGCGCGTCGGCCTGCACGATCACGCGCTGCAGGCGGCCGGCGTTCGGGAAGTCGTTCACGTACGCGGAACCGAGCGACGTCGACAGCGCCGTATTGATGGCACCGAACGTCACGCCCAGGGCCTGCGCCTTGTCGCGGTCGATGTTCAGCTTCAGTTGCGGGGCGTCTTCCAGGCCTTCCGGACGGATGCCCGTCAGCACCTTGCTCTGCATCGCCATGCCCAGCAACTGGTTACGCGCCTGGAGCAGGGCGGCGTGGCCGAGGCCGCCGCGGTCCTGCAGGCGGAACGAGAAGCCCGTGCCGCGGCCCAGTTCCGGGATCGGCGGCGGGCTCACCACGAAGATGAACGAGTCACGCAGGGCCATCATGTGCCCCGTGATGCGGCCCGCGAGGCCTTGCGCATCCTGGCCCTTGCCCTTGCGCTGGTCCCACGGTTTCAGCGGGATGAACGCGAGACCCATGTTCTGGCCCTGGCCGGTGAACGAGAAGCCCGTCACGGCGACCATGTCGGCCACTTCCGGCTGCTTCAGCACATAGTCTTCCATCGCGTGCAGGACGACGTTGGTGCGCTCGGCGGTGGCGCCCGGCGGCAGCTGGATGTTAGCGATGATGTAGCCCTGGTCCTCGTTCGGCAGGAACGAGTTCGGCAGGCGCGCGAACATCAGGCCGACGATGCCGACCAGCAGGACGAACACGACCAGCGCGCGGCCGGTGCGCTTGAGGATCTTGCCGACGAAGCCTTCATAGCGCTTGGCGCCCGTCGTGAACGTGCGGTTGAACCAGCCGAAGAAGCCTTTCTTCTCCATGTGGTGGCCCGCCTCGACGGGCTTCAGCAGGTGCGCGCACAGCGCGGGCGTGAGCGACAGCGCCATGAATGCCGAGAAGCCGATCGACGACACCATCACGATCGAGAACTGGCGGTAGATGTTGCCGACGGCGCCCTGGAAGAACGCCAGCGGCACGAACACGGACATCAGCACGACGGTCACGCCGATGATGGCGCCCGAGATCTGGCCCATCGCCTTGCGCGTCGCCTGGAGCGGCGGCAGGCCTTCCTCGGACATGATGCGCTCGACGTTTTCCACCACCACGATCGCATCGTCGACGACGATACCGATCACGAGCACCATGCCGAACATCGTCAGCACGTTGATCGAGAATCCCATCGCCAGCAGCGTGGCGAAGGAGCCCAGCAGGGCGACCGGCACGACGATCGTCGGGATGATCGTGTAGCGGATGTTCTGCAGGAACACGAACATCACGATGAACACGAGGATCACGGCCTCGATCAGCGTTTCCACCACCTGCTGGATCGAGATCTGGATGAACTTCGTGCTGTCGTAAGGGATCGAGTACTTCATCCCTTTCGGGAAGTACTTCTGCAGCTGCTCCATGCGTTGCTTGATCAGCTTGGCGGTTTCCAGCGCGTTACCAGTCGGCGACAGCTGCACGCCGATACCGGTCGACGGCTTGCCGTTCAGGCGCGTCGACGTGGAGTAGGCCTGGCCGCCGATCTCGATGCGGGCGACGTCCTTGAGGCGCACGGTGGAGCCGTCCGCATTCGCGCGCAGCACGATGTTGCCGAACTGCTCGACGGTGGCCAGCTGGCCCGTGACGACGACGGTCGCCGTGATCTGCTGGCCCTTGGCCACCGGCAGGTCGCCGATCGTGCCGGACGCCACCTGGGCGTTCTGCTGGCGGATCGCCGTGTTGACGTCATCCGGCGACAGGTTGAAGCCGACCAGCTTGGCCGGATCGATCCAGATGCGCATCGCCTTCTCGGTGCCGAACAGCTGGGCCTGGCCGACGCCCTTGATCCGCTGGATCTCGGGCAGCACGTTGCGCGACGCGTAGTCGCCCAGCGCGACGGTGTCCCAGGTCGGGTCGTCGGACGACAGGATCGTGAACAGCAGGAAGTTCGATCGCGCCTTGTCGACGCGCACGCCCTGCTGGGTCACCGCGGCCGGCAGGCGCGGGGTCGCGCGCGCCAGGCGGTTCTGGACGTCGACCTGGGCCAGGTTGGGATTGGTGCCGGTCTCGAAGCTGATCGTGATGGAGCCGGTGCCGTTGGCCTGGCTGGTCGATTCCATGTAGATCATGCCCTCGGCACCGTTCATCTCGCGTTCGATGACGGAGATGACGGAGTCTTCCAGCGTCTGTGCGGAAGCGCCGGGATAGGCGACGCTGACGACGATCGACGGCGGCGCCACGGTTGGATACTGCGCGATCGGCAATTGCTTGATGGCGACGCCGCCAAGCACCATGATGAACAGCGCGATCACCCAGGCGAAAATGGGGCGGTCAATAAAAAAACGTGCCATTGTGGTTCCTGTTATCTAGCCTTGCCTTGCTCACTGGCGGGTGGTGGCCGGGCCGGCGGCGCCGGCGGCCGGCGAACCGGCTTTCGGCGTGCGCGCGGCGGGCGCGGCCGCGGCGGCCTGGGCGCCGGCCGCGTTGGGCTGGGGCGCTGCCGGCGCGCCGGCCGGCGTCCATGCGACCGGCTGTACCGGCGTGCCCGGCGGCAGCATCTGCAGCTTCTGGAAGCCGTCCACCATCACCTTCTCGCCTTCCTTGAGGCCATCCGTGACGACCCAGTCGTCGCCGTTCTGCGAACCGATCTTGACGGTGCGCGGCGTCGGCTTGTTGTCCGCGCCGACCACCAGGACGGTGTCGCCGTTCGGGCCGCCACGGGTGACGGCCTGCTGCGGCAGCAGGATGCCGGACGGCAGCTCGGCCTGGGCAAGGCGCACGCGCACGTACTGGCCCGGCAGCAGGGCGTTGTCCGGGTTCGCGACCTGGGCGCGCAGCGTGACCTGGCCGCTCGTCGGGTCGACGGTGATGTCGGAGAACAGCAGCTTGCCCTTTTGCGCCATCACGGTGCCGTCGTCCAGCACGACGGTCACGGGGACGGTCGAGCCGATGCCCTTGGCGCCGGCATCCTTGCGCAGGCGCTGCAGTTCGGCGGCGGACTGGGTGATGTTCAGGTACACGTTGTCGGTCTGCTGGATCAGCGCCATCTGCGTCGCCTCGGCGGCGGAGACGAGGGCGCCTTCCGTCACGAGCGCGCGGCCGATGCGGCCCGAGATCGGCGCGTAGACGTTCGCGTAGTTGTAATTGATCCTGGCGATGCGGACCTGGGCCTTGGCCGAATTGACGTCCGCTTCGGCCTGCTTCTGGGCAGCGACGGCGTTCGTGAATTCCTGCTTGCTGACGGCCTGGGCTTCGACGAGCGGCTTGTAGCGCTCGACGGTGGCGGCGGTCGACGTCAGGTTCGCCTGGGCGCGGCCGAGCGAGGCCTGGGCGGCGCTCAGCTGGGCCTGGTAAGGCTCGGGATCGATCTGGAACAGCGACTGGCCCTGCTTGACCATGCTGCCCTCGGTGAACAGGCGCTTGAGGACGACGCCGTTGACGCGGGCGCGCACCTCGGCCGTGCGGATCGCCTCGACGCGAGCCGGCAGCTCGGTCTCGAGCGCGACCTGCTGGAACTTGGTGGTGATGACGCCGACCTGGGGTGGCGGCATCTTGGCGCCGGCGGCGCCGGGACCGGCTTCGGGCTTATCCTTGGAGCCGCAGGCCGACAGCATGGCCACGGCGACCAAGGTGCATGCCGCGATCCTGGACAGGGTGAGGGACGAGTGGGCAGAGCGCATTCAATGCTTCCTTCTTGTGGAAAAAAGGACAAAACCGATCCGCGGCGCTGTTTACAGGGGCTCGATCGACCACCGCAGTTCAAAAAATGCAACAGATGGCGGGGCGCTCGACGCTTCCTCTTGCACGGCTTCGGGTTTATCGCTGGCTTTTGGGAAAACCACGAGATACTATCACGAGTGTATGTTTAATGTTTCTTACCTATAAAAACGGAGAGTACAACGGATGGCCCGCAGGACCAAGGAAGAGGCGGCTGCGACCCGTGACGGCATTTTGGATGCTGCTGAAAAATTGTTCGTGGAACAAGGTGTTTCGCGCACGACGTTGCAGCATATCGCAACCGCGGCCGGTGTGACGCGCGGAGCAATTTATTGGCATTTTGACGACAAGGGCGCACTGTTCAACGCGATGATGGAACGCGCGATCCTGCCGCTGGAAGCGGAGATGCAGGTGCTGGACCAGGCCGAGTCGGACGACCCGCTCGTCGACCTGCGCAATCACATGCTGGCCGTGCTGGACCGGACCGTCAATGACCCGAGCGCGCGCCGCGTGTTCGAGATCGCGACGCTGAAGGTGGAATTCGTCGACGAGATGAACGCGGTGCGCCAGCGCCGCAAGGACAATATGGCCAACTGGATGACGCGCGCCGAACGCCGCATCCGCCTGGCCGCCGACAAGGGGCTGCTCGCCCGCCACGTCGACGCGAGCCGCGTGGCGCTGGCGTTGTGGATCATGATCGATGGGTTGATCCGCAACTGGATGTTCGATCCGCAGGATTTCGATTTGCTGGCGCTGGGGCGGTGCGTGATCGATCCGTATCTGGATGGGTTGAGGGCGGGGGGCGTCGCGAAATAGACGTGACTCAAGAGACGGCCTGCTGGCGATCGCGCCGGCAGGATCGATCTCTCGGTCAGCTGCTCGGTCCTTTTGCGATCTTAATTAACTGTTGCCGGCGAGCTCCCGAGCAACTTGCATCCACATTCCGTTGTGCATCCTTCCACCGCAACAGGGACGCCATTCACGGTCAATGTATCGTGTGCCGAGATGATCTTGTTGACCCCGTGCGGGTTACCCCCTGGATATGATTGTGGGCAGTCGACCTTGTCGCCAAGCCTGGCAATCGCGCGTCCGTGGATATCATGTGTAGGTGAACCGCTGATGACGGTTCCACCGTGGTCGGTTTTGTCGCCAACCGTGATTATTCTTAAAGACATTTGCCCTCCTCAGGATTGGTGAATTCAAAACAGGCGTCGCTAGCCAACAGTAATCGATTAAAGCAACCGGAGTTCCTGCAGCGACACCACTTCATCCACTGATGAAATTAGATCGTGCGCTCATGAATTTGGTGCTATGTCGAGGATTTGGGCGGTCGCGATGATATATCGACATAAACCGTCTTATTTGTTTTTATTTTTATTTTAGTTGGGTAGAAGTAAAATACAAGCCATCCTTTCGTGGCTAATCCAAGAAACATCATGTTTAATGGTATTGCGAAAATTGCTAAAAAATATGAATGAAAGGCACTCCAACGAATTTTGATACTGGTGTTGCAAAAGGGATTAAAGAAAATGCGACTAAACTGGTTAGGATGAAATATTTTGAGTGCGGAAATTGTTCAAATTTAAGCGACTTTTCTATGACCTTTTTATCTGCTTGCTGCGAGTAATAAACGGCAGATGAGTCTTCTGTGTAGATATGGTTAAATAACGATTTGTCGCAATATATGAAATCATAAATATTTACAAATCGCAGGCACCACCGTATTATTAGCATGAACTCCAGAAAGACAAAGATTAGACGGAAAAATATTGGCAGTGAGCTGTATTGCGCAATACATAAGACGGGATAAATGCCGAGTATCGAGGCGCTACTCAGGGAAAGCATGCTTGCGCCGAAATATTTGGCTTCCCAATTCCAATGAAATATATATGGAATTGGTAATGCGATAATCGCGGCAGAGGAAATTCCAAGACCGAACAGCCCGAGGTAGTTGCCGTGGAGTGGCTGTTCTGACGCGGCTCCGATAGCCAAAGCCCAAGCTCCATATCCCATAATTAGTGGAATAATAAGAGAGAGTGTAAAGATAAACCTTGTGCTTTTTGCTGAGCTATTAATGGAGTCAAGATTTCTCAAAATACGATCTCCTGGTAGTCGTTTGTCATTTTGTACATTAAATAGTTCCAGTTTTGATGGATCCTCTCAAGGGTGGAATTGCTGGATTCTCTCATCCAATGTGCGATAACAGAAGCCGTGCCGTCTGTATTTAAGGGCACCTCGAATAACCCGATTTTCGGCATGAGCAAGGCAATCTCAGGCTTGATTCGGCGTCGCCATGCCGGCGCATCGTCGGGATGTCGATAGCTATGTGAACTTGGATGAGGTCAGTTTGGCAGCCGCAGGCTGCCAAACTGCTGGTTCAGAACGGTGCTACGCCGTGTTCCTTCAAAAAGACGAGGCGCTTGAGGTTATAACTGGCGGCCTTCAGTTGCAGGACGAATGTGGTGCGTACGATCCCCAGACAACGTACCAGTTTGCCGCCCATTTGGGCCAAGGCGCCAAACACATGCTCGACACGAGCACGCGGCGTAGCGATACCGCGGTTACGCTGTTTCTGTGTCTCGGAAATGCCTTTGGTCGCGTGGCCTCGTCGCTGGATGTGCACGCGCCAGCCGGCTTGCTTCAACCTCGTTTCCCTTTCAATGCTGGGGTAGCCGCGATCGGCATAGATGTCGCGGCTGGTATTGCTCGGATCCAGCAATTCTTCGAAGACGTTGGTATCGGCCACGGCAGCATGCGTGATGGCGATCTTGCGGATCAGCTTGCAGCGCTTGTCGACGCTGGCGTGCAGCTTGTAGCCGAAGTGGTCCTTGCCGTGCTTTTTGGTCCACTTCGCGTCGACATCTTTTTGCGCGCGCTTGTGCGGTTTCCAACCCAGCGGCATCGTGCCTTCCTTGACCGCCCCGGCCTCCTCTCGCTTGTTGCGCTGGATCGGCGCTTGCACCAGCGAGGCGTCGACGATTTGCCCGCGGCGCGCCAAATAACCTTGCGACAGCAGTTGTTGCTGGACTTGCTCGAATACCTGATTGCCCACGCCGGCCTGGGCCAGTCGGTCACGGAACAGCCAGATCGTCTTGGCGTCGGGGATGCTGCTGCTCTCGGTCAGGTCGAGAAAACGCAGGAAACTGCGGCGGTCCAGCAATTGGTACTCCAGGGCGTCGTCGGCCAGGTTGTACAACTGTTGCAGCACCAAGATCTTGATCATCAGCACTGTCGGGTAAGGCGGACGACCACCCTTGGCACGAGAAGGCCTCGGCGCGGCTGCATCAATGCGAGCACCCAGTGCGTCGAAATCGACGTGTTCGGCCAGGCCTACCAAAGGATCGCCTATTTTTGCTCGCCGGTCTTCGCGCTCCTGCTCGGCAAAAAGGCTGATCCGGGGTTTCATCATGACGACTCTCGCTGGCTGGTTCGATGTCAAGATTTTACCCAGCCGTCGTCAGGTCAGCCGAGGTTTTTCGAGGTGCCCTTAACTCACAATGATGTTATCAACCGCGCGCCGCATTCCGTCACGTCCCCGTCATACGCATACGGCTTACCTTCGTGCCGTGCGCCTGCTCCGTCAGGTTTGATCGCAAAGTTACCCTTGCACTTGGGACAGTGCGTCATGTCATCTTGAAGTGTTGCGACGCTGCCCATCACGGTTGTGTCAGAGGATGCACTGATGACCTGGCCACCGTGATCGGTTTTATCGTTGAGGCGAATTACCCCGCGTCCGTTGTGTATCACGTCGTTTCCCCTCAGTGCATTCATGAGACGTAACTGGAACCATAATGGGCCGCCCAGTCAGGGCAGTAACGCGAAAACTTTATTAGTTATCAGCGCCCGACCAATCTGGTCGGTTCTCTAACGGAACCTTGGCCTCATCGAAACTCGAAAGTCCGCGCATGGTCCTGGTGTCATAAAGGGTTTCGCGTCCTGCAAAATGCCTTGAGCCGCAGTCAATAGCAATTTGATTCCCATTCATCCAAAACCAATAATCTCGAATAAACGGTGTGCATTTAAGTGAGTTGATTTTTCCGTCGCGATAGAGCGTTAACTCTTCAGAGCCCGCGCCATCATCTCCTTCTGCCATCCAAGTATTCATGACTAACCAAGCCACGGTTTTTCTGTCAGGAGCTAGCTTTGGCGGGCCGGCATTTCCTTTGTTTGTTATTTGCTTGTCGATCCCATGGTCGTTTATGATATGTATGTTCCGGTTGCTATCAAGATAAACCTTCTTTAAGGTTTCCGGATAAGCGCTCGTCATGAGGATGCTGGCAGCCAAAAACACGATAAATCGACGCGCAAGATTCATCAGGTAACTCCCAAGTACTTAACTGCTCGCTGCGTATGGTTGATTCCGCTTTTTAACCAAGCCTTCACTACTGAGTCTCCTGATCCGAGGAAGTTATCGATGTGATATGAATGTGTGCCGCCTCCAGAATCATCGGCTACTCTTTCCCCTAGTCCTTCTATGCTGACTCTGGATTTTTTCGAGATTATTGATTTATCAGCCGCTATCGAATGATTTTTCTCGACTATTCCATATTTTCCGTAAAATTTGTCAGTGTACGAAGATTTTGCAGCAGACGGATTGCTTAACCGGTCAGGATTGTCTTTGCTGTTTTTATGCCAGCTTGCCGGTTTGTTGTCGAGACGTATATATCTGCCCTCGCTTATTTTTCCTGTTCCTTGCATGGCCACCCCTACCGCTCCGTAAAGGAAATCGTCCCTGTGCTTCTCATCTAGCCCTGTCTCTCTAGTTCACCAGAAAAATTATCCTCTTCACAAACATGGTAGCCAGTGATGAGAAATGAAGATTCGTACCAAGCTTCATGTAATTTTATTTTTAAGCTAGGCATTGTAATTCCCGCGGTCTGCACGGTCAGTTCGAGTTTGCCAGGTTCGCGGGTGATGAGGGTGAACGTCATCTCTCCTTGAGCATTTGTTTTTCCGTTTGACTCTATCCGGTCACAAGGAGGGTCGGATTTGAGGGAGGAGCTGCACCTTGGAACGGAGGCGCCATCTCTATGTTGAGTTACTCTGGCTCTCAATTGTTCTAGCTCGCACTAAAAATGGGGACCATCGGCTTATGGTGATAGTATCGATTATCCGGCGATATGAAGTATGCGTAATTAGGCGCTTTTGGATTAAAATGGCTAGCGGAGCAGCAATAGGAGAATTGATGCGTGCCGGGTCTTTTTCAACGAACGAAGGAGATCACAAGTCATTTTGAGGTGAAATGATCTTTTGCTGGCACTAAACTGACGTGGAATCGCCGGCCACGGACGACTAGATTTCGTTCTTGGCTGGCCTCGTCTTCGAAGAGGCGATAGCTAAATGAACCGTCGTTATTAGGAACTAAACCATTTCCAGCGTCGTCCAAGTCATCACCATGGTCGATGAACATAGAGATGCTCTTTAGGCAACTCTGCAATAGCAGCTGATCACGGAGTTCGATTTTTGCGCGGGAAATCTCGATCAGTAGTAGATATTCCTCATACCCTGCGCCACAATAACCTCGCCCCATAGAATTTGGCCGCGACGGCTCGCGGCTAAGCACAATAAATAGTGGGCCATTCTGGTCGCTGTTATCGGAAATCATGCGAGCATCGTATGCTCGCATCAAGTGATTGGAAGTCGCATTGGAAACCTGATAATTTAAGTTTTTCCCGGTTTCTTTGGCGACTAAGCGGTGATTCTGAATTTTCAAGGAAACTCGACTGTCGTGCGAGGACAACAGCAAAACCTCGTCGTTAGCGTTCGTTTGGATAGCGATGAAAATGTTAATGAGAATAAAAGAAAATCTAATTTTGCTTGACATGGTCCGCATAGACTACCCCTGAGTAACGCCACAAATTTTTTTTGGTCGGTGGTTTGGTGTATTCGTCCTTATCACGTTTATGCAACTCTTGTTCCGATTTTCCTTTGTTTTCCTCCTTTGTCATATCCCATCCGATATTTGCCGTTTCATTATCTGAGAGAATTGCTGGGTTTCGAATCCATTTTTTGTTTTCTTTATCCCATTCGTGATAATGTCCCGAGTTCCAGCGACACCACGTTTCTAGCTGTAATTGCTCCTCGGTAAAAGTACGTTTTTCGCCTCCTTTTAGGTAAATTTCTGCTTCTTTTCTTTTTGTGCGATAAAGCGCGACACCGGCGCGAATATTTGCTTTCCAATCCCAGGCCTCATTATATTTTGGTTTCGGGTCGGTTAATTGTGTTAGGCCGTACCCGCCATCAAAGGCGACAATGGGTTCGTGGTCCGCATTGATAAATTGTTTAAGTTTGCTTTCTTGAGCAACAAGGCGGTCGAATCCTGGTATGTTATCAAAGGTTGCAATATACTCTCGGATCTTGTCTTCGGTTGGATTTGTTCCTAGAATTTGAACTGATCTTCGTAAGGTCGTGGTGCCAGATTTTACGACTACGATTAAGGTGCCACCTAAGCATAGGCCATTTAGATCGGCCGTCCATGAAGTGGTGCCTTCAAATTCTTTCCCTGTTTGGCTCCAGTTTTTGATAGTGCGTCCTCGTTTTTTTGATTCACGAAGGCCGCTAGTGGCCGCCGCCCACTTAATTTCCCATTTCCAAATACATTTCCGACTCTCGTCTACTTCTGGTTGGAAGAAAATTCGTGGAAACACTCCGTTTTCGTCGATATAAAATTTCTCGCCTTCGGCTGGGCTTTTCCACGATCCACTGCTATTTTTCACAACCACTTTAACTAGTGAGCCCTTGGTCTCGTTCGCCTTGGCGCCCGCGGCGACTTGCTTGAATTCGTTGTCGCTCATAAACGATGACTCCTGATCTAGAGAATTTCAACAGATAGCTCTTGCGGAGACGAGGTGTAAATCCGATCGGTTAGTCCTTGTGCATTCGTTACGCCTTCCCAGCATTGCCCATCCGCCGCGTGGATTCGATACTGGCGATGTGCCAGTGGCGTTTCTCCGTCCTCAGCAACAAAGTGAAAACGCTCATCAAATTTCCCGCGTTCCGGTATCGGTATGAAATTATTAGTGCTTTTCGTGTAGTTGGGATGAGGACGATTTTGAGGGTCAAGTGTTTCTAAGTTTCCGTGAATGAGCACAGGCGTGGAGGTGTAGATCTGCACCCGGTCGCTGACTTCTACCATGCTCCCGGCGCCGTGCAGTCGCACCCCTTTTTTGCCCTTCAAGTCCACCCAGTCGGATTGGCTGATCAGTGTGAGCACCTTACGCGCAATGACGTCGACGTCGTCGTCCTGGGCATGAACCGTCACTTTGCCGGCCGCCGCGATTAACTTCATGCCGGCCGTTTGAATGAATAGCCGAAAGGTTTGCTTGATGCTAGCGAATAAGCTATCCCCGGTCGCGATTGATAAACTGCGGCCAGTTGTTAGCGACGTGTGTTCGCTGCTCGCGATGTGAGTCGACTTCGCGGTGGTGCTTTCGATGCCGGCTGGACTGGCCAACACGAGGTGAGGCTCCGTCAATTCGGGAAATTTATCGCCGCTTCCTCGAATGGAGTCGTTCTGTGCCTCTAAAGCATCGGCCACATCGTGCTGCTGCCCGCTTTCTTGGGCTTCGCACTTCAGTGCAGCGACGGCGAGAGCGGCATGCAACTCATGTGCAGTTTCGAGTCGTTGGATGGTTTCGCCCATATCTTTCATGGATGATTGTGCGCGCTGGCGACTCTCGGTCGTGACCAGCAAGCCCGCAGCCGCGCGCGCCACCCCATGTCCGTCCGTGCGTAGCTCAAAGCCTTCGCCACGCGCATCCTTGCGTCCGTTTGTATCTTCGATGCGGGTAATATGGCCCAGCGACAGCTGACTACACTGATGATCGCTTTTCAACTGCGCCTGGATCTTCCCGGCAGTATCGTCAAGGATCAGGTGATTGCCACGCCTGCCACTGGCGCCTCCCTGCAATTCCCGACTCCGCAGCCCGGACAAGGCCTGCTGTTCCGGCAACTTCCATGGCGGCATGTGCGTGTAGTTGTAAAGCGCTCCGAGAATGACAGGATGGTCGATGTTCCCGTCGAGATAAACCACCGCCACTTCCTCGCCGACCCGCGGTAGGCGAATATTTCCGAACCGACTGCCCGCGCCGGGCGACATGATGCGAAGCCAAGGAGAACTGTTCTCGTCGTAATTGCCCAGCCTATCCCAGTGGAACTGGACCCTGACGCGCCCGTAGCCATCGGTGTGGATCTCGGCCCCGTCAGGTCCGACGACGATGGCTGTCTGGATGCCGGGATAGGTGCAGGGCTGGCTGTTGTAGTTGCGGCCCGGGCGCCACTGAATATCTTTGCGCACGCAGCGGAACGTGTTCTCGTAGTTCGACGGCGCGCCCGGTCCGGCCTGGTAGTTGTTGCTGGCCTCGTGGTCGACGGACAGGATCAGGTAGTCCCGGTCGGCGATGCTGGGGTGCGGCGCCTCGTCCCACCTGGCGGCCTGCAGCTCGGCGCTGAAGTGGCCGCCGAGCTTGAAGAACCGGCCCGGCTGGGCGGTCCGATCGTTGCCGCGCGCTTCGAAATATTGGGTGTTCGCGTCGCGCTCGCCCATGCGCCGGTAGGCGAGCTTTTCGCCGTCGTCGTGGGTGCGAAAACCGTACGACCCAGTGTTTTCGTAGACCTCGTATGGATAGACGTCGCCCTGGTTGTTGAGGGATTCGGCGGTCGAACGCTGCACAATCGGGTTCTTGTAGTCGAAGCTGGCCAGGGTCGTCTGGCCGGAACCGATGCGGCGCACGGGGCTCCATTCGCGGATGCCATCGTCTTCGAGCGAGCCGGCCTTGTCGCGGAACGGAATTGCGGCGGAATCGTCGCTCCCGGTCGGATCGATCGGTTGCACGAGCGTGCTTCTATCGGTGAGCCAGAGCGTGTGTCCATCGGCCCGGTGCTCGTACCAATACATCAGCCCAAGTGCCTCCCAGCGGCGATGCAAATGGTTGTAGTCGGTCTCGTCGTACTGGTTCGCACAGGTCAGCCGCGGATCGTCGTCGATGATGTGCGTCCGCCAGTCGGCCTGGCGGTAATGGGCGAAGGTAAGTTCGGTCAGTTCGATGACGCTCTTGCCGTGGAACGATACGTTGTCCTTGCGCAGCCTGGTGAATGCCAGCCACGGTTCCAGCACCATGCGGTAGAACGCGAAACCGCCGTCGGCGCGCACGAAGCGGAATTCGGTGACGTAGCCGTTGAAGTAACGCAGAGAGCCGTCTTCGCGCACGACGGAAATCGTCACCATCCTGGCCATCATCGCCTTCAGGGGAATTCGGGCGTCGTCCGACAGGAGTTCGGCTTCGACGCGAAAGCAGCGTGAGACTTCTTCGCGCGCGGTCATCCGGTTCGGCAGAAGGATCGCTTCCGGTCCATCATCGAGGGGGAAGTCCAGGCGCATCAGGCGGTCGTGCTGGGCATTGTGACTGAACGCCGACAGCGCAGCGCCCGCCGCGATCGCTTGGTTTCCATCCATGTGTTGCCTCCGAGCGTTTTTAGGTATCTGATTTCC